>RFYV01000126.1 GCA_009921265.1 Betaproteobacteria bacterium
GTGCGTTCGGCCAAACACTCCAATGCAATCGTATCTATCTCACCCGATTGAACCAAACGAACAGCTGGATCGATGCGGTCGCCTGCAAAGCCAGCACCAGAGCCCACACGACAAGCTAAAGAAGAAGTTGACATTGATAAACCCATCTAAGAACGTCGATTATCCGGATTATTCACTTAAACAGCAGTCGCGCTTGTTTTAAGCATAATTAATTAATTCACGAATTAAACCTATTGTTTGCTCATCGCTTTTTGTAAGCGCGCGCGATAAGCAACAGGGTCGAGTTCAAGCGTGTAACGCGGTGTATCGGGATAGAGCTTTTTGATGTCGTCGCGCTCTCGCTCAATTTCTTTTTGCATCTGTGCTTGAGAAGGCAATTTCATCGCCCCCTTCATGAGTTGCGCAATCCAATGGGATTGATCGTCCATCATGCGAACATTACCGCCACCACTCACATTAAAGAAACCCACAAAAAATAAATTCTTTTGCGTGGGATGAACAACACGGTGATAAAGATTGAGCCAATGTCCTTGAGCAGGAGAGGTAGTTGCATCCAAAAAAGGCAAATCAACGCTATAGCCTGTCGCAGCAATCATGCAATCAAATTTTTGATGAGTTCCGTCATCAAAAGTGACATCATTGCCATTGACGCGCGAAATTCCTGGCTTGGCTTTGATACGACTCCAAATAAAGTGTCCCATCAACAAATGATGGCCCGCAGGGTGCGTGCGCGTTTGGGGCGTACGAAAGCCCCACTGCTCCATCGTCCCATGCGCCATACGGGACACTAAAATGCGAAACCAGCGACGAATAGGCCAAGGCATCCATGGTTTTTCAAGCTTGCCTAAAACGCGAGAAGTAGGTACGCCTAAAAACATACGTGGCATCAACAAAACAGGCGAGCGCGCAGCAATCGTGGTCGATGCGGTTACCGTACAAATATCAGAAGCAATATCGCAAGCGCTGTTACCAATGCCAATCACCAATACATTTTTATCTCTAAACGGTTCAGGAACTCTGTAGGTATGCGAGTGTTGGTATTGACCTGAAAAATCTTTGGCAAAGGGTGGATGAGATGGAACACCTTGATGACCTGTCGCCACCACGACCGCGTCAAATTTTTCTTCTGGCAGATCATTGACCTGAACCCACCATGCACCACCGCTCGCATCATCACGGCGAACACGATTGACCTTGGAGTGAAAACGAATGTGTTTGCGTAATTGAAAACGATCCGCATACGCTTCAAAGTAATCGACCATCTGCTTGTGATCGGGATACAAAGGTGCATCGCTTGGAAAAGGAAAGTCTTGGTAAGCGGTAACTTTATTTTCAGAATTCACATGCAAAGATAAATAGGCAGGGCTGATGCCGTTGTCGTTCTCATAAACCCATAATCCACCGATTCGACTGCCCCACTCAAAAATGGTTGCATCCAATCCTTGAGCAAGAAGATGTTTGGCTGCGCACAAACCCGCCGCCCCTGCACCAATCACCGCCACTTTGCGCATAAAAATTCCTAATCTGTCGAGAAACTGAAATCAAACAGTTGATATCTTCGCACGAAAATGAATTCGCATATAGGAAAATGCAGCGCTCTTACTTTTCCCATTTAACGAAAAACAAAAGATCTATGACCTTACATTTTTTTCTTTAATAACAAGAGCAAAGGAAATGCAGACAATGTGACCCACATCATGAAGCGAAAATCTTGCAAGTACGCCAATGTTGCCGCTTGACGCGTCACCTCTGCATTGAGTGCTGTTAAACCTTCCACCTGACTCCAATCGTAAGCACCTGATTCGATCGCCCTTTGCAATGCATAGTTGAAAGGATTGATCCACTGTGAAAAAACAGCGTGATTGATTTGAATGCCTTGCGACAATTGACTGATCACAATTGAAATACCGATACTGCTTCCAATATTTCGAGTCAGACTAAACAGAGCTGATCCTTCATTGCGGTAATGCGGTTGGAGTGAAGAAAAAGTAATGGTTGATAAAGGAACAAAAATAAAACCTAAACCGACACCTTGAATCAAACCCGTTCTAACCACGTCCCAACCCGTGATATCGGTGTTGAATTGCGTCATCTCCCACATCGATAACGTGGCCATCGACAAGCCAAAACCAATCAGCAACCTTGCATCAACACGGCTCGCCAATTTTCCCACCATCATCATCGCAAACATGGTTCCAATACCACGCGGCGCCAACAACAGACCCACATCCACAATCGGATAACCTTTGAGCGACTGCATAAAGGGTGGGAGCAACGCCATGGTTGCTAACAAAATCATTCCGACAACAAAAATCATGATCAACCCAATGCTGAAATTTCGATCAGCAAATAATGCAGGTTCAATAAACGGATGTGTCGTGGTAAAAATATGAATCACAAATAAGTACATGCACAAAATCGACAATGCTGCTTCAAAAATAATTTCTTTGCTGTGAAACCAATCTTGAGACTCGCCGCGATCTAACATTAATTGCAATGCACCAATCGCAATACTTAGGAAAATAAAACCCAACACATCAAATTTTCGCTCTCGATTGATCTCTGTTTCTTTAACAAAAAACATCAGCCCCAACCATGCCAATAAACCCAAGGGCATATTGATATAAAACACCCAACGCCAACTGTAATACTCGGTCAACCATCCGCCCAGCGAGGGGCCCAAGATAGGACCGACCATCACGCCCACACCCCATATCGCCATGGCATAACCGTGGCGTTCAAGTGGATAACTATCCAACAAAATCGATTGCGACAATGGCACCAAACACGCACCAAAAATTCCTTGTAACAATCGAAACAAAACAATTTGCTCCAAGGTTTGCGCCG
Source organism: Betaproteobacteria bacterium (assembly GCA_009921265.1). Lineage (GTDB taxonomy): Bacteria > Pseudomonadota > Gammaproteobacteria > Burkholderiales > Burkholderiaceae_C > Limnohabitans. Next base: position 2,848 of record RFYV01000126.1, read on the forward strand.
CACCACACAGCATCGACGTGACGGTAAATCCCACCACCGAATACATAAACACGCGTTTACGCCCTAGCCTGCCCGATAAAAAACCCGTGAGCGGCATAAAGATAGCTGCAGCCACAATGTATGAGGTCAGCACCCATGAAATTTGATCTTGTGTCGCACCCATTGAGCCTTGCATGTGCGGGAGAGCCACATTGGCAATCGTTGTATCCAAGGCTTGCATGATGGTGGTGAGCATCACCGATACAGTGACCCATCCGCGATGCTCAACAGTAGCGGTTGAGTCTTTCATCAATGCTAAAAAGAGAATCCGAGTAGTCGACGCTTATGTCCTGAGTCAACTTCAACAGTTGCACTTAAACCTGCACGCAAAGGTGGTGCATCAGGATTATTTTTGATATCGATATGGACAGGAACGCGTTGCGTAATCTTGACCCAATTGCCCGTTGCATTTTGCGCGGGTATCACAGAAAACTCAGAGCCTGTAGCAGGACTCACGCTGGTGAGTACACCTTGCCACGTGTATTGGGGATAGGTATCGATATGAATGATTGCTTTTTGTCCATCACGCAAATAAGTCAACTCGGTCTCTGTGTAATTGGCTTCTACCCATAATTGTTGGCTCGCAACCAAAGCCATGGCCGTACTTCCAATCGATAAATATTGACCGACTTTGGGAGGCTTACTCACGTAACCTGCTTGTTGAGCGAGCACTCGTGTTCTTGATAAATCCAATTGCGATTGATCCAACTCAGCTTTTGCGGATTGATAACTGGGATGTAATTGCACAGGCATATCGGCCTTACCGCCCAATGATTCGGCAATTTTTCTGAGGTCTTGCTCGAGCATCGAAATTTGATCCGATGTCATATCAGCCATTTGCTTGGCTTCGTCAAAGCGAGAAGCGGTTACAAAATTTTTATTAACCAAATCGGCTTGACGCTGCTGCTCTTTGATTGCAAAAGCTAATTTTGTTTTTGCTTGTTTAATCTCAGCTTGCTTTTGTCCATAACTGGCTTTGATTGATTTTAAATCGGTTGCCACTTGGCCCAACTTGGCTGTTGCTCTTTGCACGCTCACAACAAAAGACGCGTCATCCAATAAAAATAATACATCGCCTTTTTTGACAGCTTGATTTTCAGCAACCATCACTTGACTCACAACACCTGCAACACTCGCACTGATAGGGACCTTATCGGCTTTCACATAGGCATTTTCAGTCTCAATCCAACGTCCACCCCGAAGATAAAAAAAGCCGATGATTAGCAGGCCTAGGCACGGTATCAGGACCATGAAAATCCAACGAATATTTTTCTTTGCTAGCAAAGCAGTACCTTTTTAGGAGGATGGACAGAGTATAAAGTCCAGCCCTCTATATTAACGCTTAATGCCCAGGTCGCATACCCATTGATTTGACGGGCACTTGTAATTCCAACCTCGACTGAACGCCCTTTAAATTTTCAACAGTCAGTGTAATCGCAACCGTGGTTTTGTCATTGAGTGGATTTTTCAAATCCATCAACATCAAATGATAGCCACCGGGCTTGAGCTCAATGGTTTTGCCTGCTGGAATGTCGAGGACGGGTATCGAAGCCATCTTCATGACGTCTTTTTCCATTTTCATTTCGTGTATTTCAGCAACCCCTGCAACCGCGCTGCTGATACCCACAATTTTTGCGCCATCCTTAGAAGATATTTTCATAAACGCACCCGTTGCGCGTTGCCCCTGAACACTAGCACGCGCCCAAGCGTCGGACACATCAACTTGCGACCAAGCGACAGAAGAAAACACAGCGCATACAAGCCATGTAAATGTTTGAATAAAAAAAGATTGACTCATGGTGATTCCTAATAAAAGTTAATGTTGATGAACTGCTCCGCTATTTTTTTGAACAGGTGCACCCGATAATGATTCGGCGCTGACTGAAATTTGAGACTGCACGCCTTTGCTATCTTTTAATAGCAAGATCAAAGGCACTTGTGTATTTTTTTGTATCACAGACTTCAAGCCTGTCAACATGATGTGCATACCGCCAGGTTTCAATTCAATGGTTTCACCTGCTGGCAATTCCAAAGACTCAAGCGCTGACATAGTCATCACGTC
>RFYV01000127.1 GCA_009921265.1 Betaproteobacteria bacterium
TTTGATACGTTTGCAGGTGCTTTGGACAACAAGCTGTTGCTGAGGTAGCGATTGGCTGTGGAAGGGGGCAGTTCGATGACAAGCGCACCTGTAGAGCCCGAAGTGATGCCTAAGGCAACTCGCTTTTCATGTTCTCGTAAGGGAATAGCCTCAACCGATATCTGTAAGTTAGGATTTTTTGCCTTCATGGCATCCGCAACACGTTGATAGAACGGCGCCATTTCTGGGTAGCCACTCCAAATAGAGATTTTTTGGGCATAAACCGAACTCGTACTCAAGAAAACGAGTCCGCTTAGTGCAAATCCCGATAAATCTCTAAGTCGTAACCGCTGGCTGCCGCTAACTTGATAAGGCGTAATAAAAAGTTTTAACATACTAATCTCCTTTTGGTAAAGTGGTGGTAACGAGAGGCTCCGTTTAGGCAGCCGGTGAACTACTTATTTTGCTCAAGTTATGAAAGTTTTTTACAAAGGAACGTTTATCAATTGTCAGTTATTCAGTCTTGAATCGGGGACTAAATTTATAACTGCAGCAACGATAGCTTCCGCAGAACCCGGTTTAAAAGTTGCTGGCATCCCGTAATAGCGGTGTGCCTCTTCAATTTCGTAACCCCCGAAATGATACTCGCTTTCGGGAGGAATATACCCTGGGTTACCTTCTGAAAATCCTATTACAAAAGCCGGCTTCCCTTGCAGGTATGATCGAATTGTTAAAGAGCTTTCGGCAAAGATTTCACCAGGCATCGCTACGATTAGAAAACCACCCCAATTTACCACTGCTACTCGCGCATTCCAAAATTCGCGCTGAGTGAGGTCAGCATTCTCTGCCCATCTAATCCAACAGTCTAGGATGACAGCACGCATCTGAGAAGCATTTGAGCGTTCGATGCGCCACGCTTTTGCCAGTTCGTTTGTGCTCTGTTTATCTTGACGCTGAAAGTAGAGGGATAGTTCTGCATATGCTGTTGATATATCACTCTCAGCTGGGGTTAGAAGTGAGGCCAGAGCAGCTTCCCCTATACGGTGCCCTATTTTCTTAGCTGACTCGAAAGATCTTTCAGGATTGGCAGCAAGGCTAAGTGACGACTGGGCAGTGTGTCCGGTGTTGGAATCACCGACACACCCTGTGAAAAAAAGTGCCAATGCACCCGGAACGGCCGCTTCTATCATTGTTCGTGTGAAGTGCGGATAATCCGCTGTCCACAACCTGTTGTCTGCGCCAAGCACTACCGGATGACATGCATAAGATAACAGTACAGCAATTGGGCGTCCAGCGAGTGATTCAATCTTGAGCACAGGCAAAGCGCGATCCAACGGGCCCTGATCATGCCTTCTATTGCGAGCCACCTTAGGGTCCGCCCCCATGCCGCTGAGTAGTCTCGCCGGCGTCGCAGAATCTACTGCTTTGTTTATCGCTTCAACACAAGCATCTTCCAACTGCGACAGATAGTCGGACTCTGCACCTGTACCAAGCCGGCCAGCCATCGTAACTGGACCACCATGCGTGTGCAGTGAGGTAATCACAACTTTATCGTCAGGCAGAACACAGCGCTTCCGTACTCTCTGGCTCATATCCTCATGCAGTCCAATCACGTCAGCGACCAGGAGAGCCGTATCGTTAACCGCTACCGCTCGAACTGTCAACTCATCGTGAGCGCCAAGAGCGGGCTCAGTCCGAGCTGCAAAGCCTGCCATCGCCATTCCCGCTGGAGGCGTGATGTCAACCTTGCTCGCGCCAGCCCAAAGTGTCATTTGACTTGGCCCCTGACCAAAGTTTCGTGGATATTGAGGGTCCGGGAGCCTTTTTGCCAATTAAAAAGAATTAGGTCTGCAGGTGCTCCAACCAAAAGGCGCCCCTTGCCACCAACAAAGCGTCCAGGGTTCGCAGTTGCCAGCTGGAGACCCTCGGCAAGCGTGAGATCTGCCATGCAGATTGCCGAGGCTACGTTATCTCGTAACGGCGAACCGGCGCCGGCCAGGTAGGGCGTACCCACCAAGGTAAGGCAACCTTCTGAATTGACTCTTACCCGGCCACCTAAGACGGTGTCGTAGTAACCAGCGGGCATACCGCCCAATGCGGCTAAGTCTGATACCAGAACCGAATTATGTAACCCTTTGGACCGCAGCATAGCCTTAAACGTGTCTTTTGAAAGGTGAAACCCATCAGCAATGAAAGATGCTGTCAAACGGTCATCTGCCAGTTGAGCCCAAATAAAGTTCGGATGGCGAGCAAGGTTAGCGGCGGCTCCATTGCCTAAATGGGTCGAGAAGCATGCCCCAGCTGCAGCCGCTCGGTGAACTTGCTCGGACGTAGCAGATGTGTGCCCAATTGCTACAAGTATTCCTTTGCTCACAAGCGCTCGAATGAATAATTCTATATCGTCGTAGTGGGGTGACAGTGTAATTTTTCCGACAAGGTTACCACTGACACGCTGCCATTCAGCAACTTCGTCGATATCTGGTGGGCGGACATATTGGCTAGGGTGCGCTCCCCTCGGACCATCCTCTGGCGATACAAAAGGTCCTTCAACATGCACATATGGGATCGAGTGTCCAACCAAGGAGCAATCATTTCGAGCGCGAGCGATCGCCTTCAACGCAAGCAGAAGTGAAGCCTGCGATGCGGTTACCAGTGTCGGCACAAAAGTTGTCACACCAGTAGAGAGCATTAGCTCTGTAAGAGCCACAACAGTCTCAGGTTTTAAATTTCCATCGTTTAAGTCGAGCCCTTTGAACCCATTTACCTGAAGATCAATCAGACCAGCAGAGATGTACGAGTCTACTGAATAGTTCAGTTTTTCTATGCAATCAATATGTCCGTTGGTTACCTGTACAGTTAAGCTATCCCCAGTCTCGGGGTCTCTGCCAGTAATTGATCTCGATGTCATAAGCGTTTGACCCTGCCACGAAATCGAGAAATAAAACGTGCATTTGCTTCGTCGCCACCAAATGCATTACCGCTCCTCCAAACGGGCACCTCCATGCCGCGAGCAGTCAATTTTTTAACAGTTCGAATAACAAGATTATTGAGAGCAAACGCGTTTGCAAATGTAGATACTGCCGCAATGCGCTCGCTCATTCCTGGGACGGTGACAATCGCGTCCCCAATCGCTATTTTGGTATCAATCGCAATGTCTACCACCTCGTGGAGATCGCTACAACTCGGGTGGCGAGCGGGATGTTTTTTGTCTGTCTGGGTTGCATGTTCACGAGAAGAAAATCCGATCACAAAGACTCCCCTACGGCGAGCTTCAAGCGCAGCATCAATTAAGGCTGCATTGATTCCGTAAGCGTTTACAAGAATAAGGAGGTCCCCAGCGTCTAATTGCCAATCCTGAATGACCACTTTTCCATAGCCCGGTGTTCGCTCTATCGCCATTGAACGCAATGCTCCGTTAGATAAAAGTGTGCCTTCATCCAAAACAGCACTGACGTGCATTAATCCTCCCGCTCGAAAAAAAATTTCTTGAGCTGCTAAATTAGAATGGCCTCCGGGGCCATAAATGTGTACCAAACGATCTAAAAAAATTTGATCTGCAACCCTGTTTGCAGCCAGCTCAAGCGAAACTTTTTCCTCGACTAGTATTCTTTCCATCAACCTATGGATGTCTCCAAGATAAGCTGCGCAAAGATCATCGGCGGTCAGATTTTCAAGCATCGGGCGAGGATTCCGGGTCAAGGTATAACGTAAAATTCGGGTGACGGCGAAGTATGCTTGCTGGACAATCTGTAAGCACTGGGCCATACAAAGCGTCGCGGACAGCACGCTGCTTTCTCCCTCCTGGTACAACGCAAAACAAGCGATCTCCAAGCAGCAGCCGTGGAATAGTTAGTGTGATAGCGGTTTGTGGTACGTCCAAAAAATTTTCAAAGCAACCGTCGTCTATCTGTTGTTGTCGACAAGTTGGATCTAACCGTACTATTTTTACGTCTTTCGGATCATTGAAGTCGGCTACCGGCGGATCATTGAAAGCGATGTGGCCGTTAACACCAATACCCAGACATACTATGTCGATTGGTAATTCAGCGAGTAGGGCAGCATAAGAATTTGCCGCCTTGGAAGGATCCCCATCCGGCAAGATCGGGTGCCATGCCCCTAACGGGACATGTCTAACAAATTGGTGTTCAAGCCAAACAGAGAATCGCTGCGGCGCCGCAGGAGGCAGGCCGATGTACTCATCCATGTGAAAAGCCGTAACCTTAGCCCAGTCTATCCCAGGCATTCTCACCAACGAGGTTAGCATTTCCGACTGGCTGGGTGCTGCAGCAAGGATGATGCGAACAGCCCCCTTACTTGCAATTCGCATTCGGATTTCTTGTGCGATATCAGTTGCAGCAGCACGCCCCATGAGCTCCCTAGATCCAAGAAGCCGTACACTCATCTGTTCAACAATCCGATGACTTATTTCCACAGCAAGTTTCTATTTTTAGGTGACTTGAGCCGAAGACCAACAGCACGCCCGGAGAAGTATAGCGAGCCGCGCTGTAAAAGCAAATTTTTTATAGGCTGCTAGCAAACTTATGGCGCAAACCGATCGATCGGGCTACGTGAGGTGCTATTTTTCTAGCTCACGATGCTAAGATCGTCTCCAAGCCAACCAACTTAGTGACCGTTCAGGCCCAATAATTTGTCAAATTTAGCTGGATGTTTAACTTTGGCTAATTGCTGGTAACCCTTGTTTTTTATGGCAAATGTACATATTCGTTCTGTCAAAAAGCGCTTCGGCGAGGTCGAGGTACTGCATGGCGTCTCGATAGATATTCCAGATGG
>RFYV01000128.1 GCA_009921265.1 Betaproteobacteria bacterium
GGGGATAACGCGCAGACAACCATTTTCTGGCGTTGAGTCATCGACGGCGATCCAGACCGTGCAGGTATTGATCGGCCGGATCGGCCAGTAGTCGCCATCCTGATGCCAGGGCGTGCGGCGTCCCTTGAATGGAGGCTTAGCGAAAAAACTGGAATTCCACAGGGCGAAGTCTGGCCCCAGAATTTGTCCAACCATGTCGATCAGGCCTGGCGCTCGAACATAGTTCAAAAAGCACAGGTCATAGGCCAGAACCGTCGGGCACATGTCAGTGAACTCTGGGTGCCTGGCTATCAAGCGGGCATGGTCGGCCTTGATGCCTTCGAGCAAATCGGCGGGAAACTGGTAGTCGGGGACGACGATACCGTTTTCATGATAACTGCGTAACTGGTCTTCGCTCAACATTTTTAACGCTCCGTTTCTTGCTTAGACGCCAATGCTTGTAGAGGTGCTCCCTCCGGCTAAGCTGATGCACCCGCAACCAATACATCTAGAGAATATTGATAGTGGCTGGCCTGTTAGTTGGTTCCCCCTAGATACGGCGATGCGAGGGCGGCGCGCTTTAGCCAAGATAGTAGTGCGGAATCCAAGCCGCAAGATCTGCCCAGAAGACTACCAATAACAAGACAGTGATTTCTGCAATGATGAAGGCCCAACAGTAGCGCACAGTCTCGCTGTATGAGCAGCCTGCAATGCTAGTTGCCACAAAAAGCAGCACAGCCACGGGCGGCGTGGTCGAGCCGATTTGTGTTGCCATCACCATCATCAGCCCAAGTTGGAACTCGTCGATTTCGAAATTTCGACCGATAACAACAGCAACCGGAATCATGATGATTAGGATCGCCATCGAATCAACGAACATGGTCAGGAGCAGCATGATGCCCATCAGCAACAACATCACGCCAGTTTTGCTACCGGTGATGTGCGTGATCGCGTTGAGCACGATGTCATTGAAGTTCAGATATGCGAGTAACCAGCCGAATGCGCCAGCAACACCAATAATCCCAGAAACCATGGCTGTGGTTACGGCAGCACGTATAAAGATTTTTGGTAAATCCCTGAGCTTGAGTATTCGATAGACAAAAAAACCGATGAAAAATCCATAAAAACAGGCAACAACGCCTGCCTCGGTTGCCGTGAACGCGCCCGTAAGGATGCCGCCTACAACCAAAACTGGAGCAAGCAAGGCGGGCCACACACTGATGGTTGCGTGGATCACCTTACGCAACACGAACTTGCCAGTTGTTCTTCTGAGTTCTGGAAAACTTTCTGACAACGAGTAGAAGTAGATAACGATCATCAGCCCGACCCCAATCAGTATCCCGGGGACGATGCCGCCAAGGAAAAGGCCGCCTATCGATACGTTGGCCATCGAGCCGTAAACTATCATGGTCATCGACGGGGGAATGATGGCCCCTATGGTTCCAGCACATGCGACGAGTGCTGCGGCGAATCCAGGCTTGTAGCCGCGCTCCTTCATCGCTGGCACAAGGATCGAACCAATAGCCGACGTATCGGCAACGGACGAACCCGAGACTCCTGCAAAGACCATAGAGGAAACCACCGACGCATGGGCCAATCCAGCGCGCCAGTGTCCAACGACTGCCTCGGCGAATTCGACCAGCCGTTTTGAAATCCCACCCGCAGAAACCAGTTCCCCGGCAAGAATGAAGTAAGGGAGCGCGAGCAGGCTGAAATTGTCCAGCATTGCGAACATCTTCTGGGGAAACAATGCAGGGACAAGTCCCGGTTCGATAAGAATGCCGGATAAACCAACGATGCCCATGACCAGCAGTATCGGAACCCCGATGGTGATCAGGGCCAGTAGAAGTACAAATAGGGCGATGAGCATCAATGGCCGTTCAGATCGTCAGGTAAGGGGTCCTGCCAGCCGAAATATGCGGCCAGGCGACGCACAGCCACTAAGGCGAGATAGGCGCTACCAAGCACCATGCCAAAGTAGACCCAGTGCATAGGCAAGCCCAGCCCTGGGCTGTCCTGATTGCGTGCTACGACCATGATCGCGAATGTGTAACGAATGATTGCCAGCGCCAGCGCTAGCCACAAGACTTCAGTAAGGAGGCCGATAGCTCGCTGAAATTGGCTAGGCAACTTGCGTAAAAGAGTATCCATCCCAAGATGGGCGCCGCGGCGATAAGCTACCGGAATGGCAAGCATGACCATCCAGATGTGACCAAATTTTTGGAATTCCTCGCTCCAAGATAGCGGCAGTCCGAGTACGAACCGGTTAAAGACCTGTAATCCGCCCACCAAGGTGAAGGCCAAGAAAAACAAAAATAACGTGTATTCAACAGTCCGGTCTATGCTTCGGAAGAAATTTGCGATCATGAATCCAACCAAATTGCCACAACGCGGTGCTTAACTTAGGACAGCCGTGCTTATTTGGTGTCCCGAATGAGTTTCAAAAGATCCTCGGCATTGATCGTCTTGGCAAGTTGATCTTGCAGCGGCCCCGCAGCTCTCAAGAAAGCGGTTTTGTCTATCGTGTTAACGATCATGCCCTTTGCTTTTAGCTTCTCCATCGACTCTGCATCACGCTGGACCGAAAGACTGCGGTTGATGTCCTGGGCCAGTTTGGCCGCTGCAGCAACGACCTGCCGCTCCTTGTCGGTATAGCCATCCCACTCCTTTTTTGATATGACGGTGGCTGTAGCCCCAAACAAATGTTCTGTCAGTGTTATGTACTTTGCAACTTCGTAAAATTTACCCGTGAAGGTGACAGCGGACGAATGTTCAAAACCGTCAAGAACGCCGGTTTGCAGTGACGTATAGACTTCGCCAAACGCCATCGGGGTGGCACTTGCCCCCATCGCATTCAGGGCTGCAACATAGGTGGGCGTCTGGATCGTTCGGATTTTTAGCCCCTTGAGGTCCTCGGGGCGCTTGACTTCTTTCTTGGTGGTGATCACATTGCGGTAGCCCCAGCTATCCTGCCAGCCGATCACTTTCAGCCCAAGCTTCTCGTGTTCTGCGGCCAGGATTTCACCAACTTTGCCATCAAGGACGCGGTGCGCGTGTTCATAGTTCCGCCACATGAACGGAAGATCAAGAACGCCCATTCGTTTATTGAAATTATTGTGGATCGCACTGCCCCCGACATGGATGGTCGCACCCGCGCCAAGTTGCATACCCTCAACTACCGCTCGCTCTTCGCCAAGGCCATTTGCCGGGTAGATTCGAGCTTCGAGCGTGTCGGAATTGCTGTTGATATAGCTTGCCAATATCCAGGAAACCATGTGGTTGTCATTGGCGACATCGGCAGCAGTAGCATGGGAAATCTTGACCTGTTTTTTGGTCTGGGCGCTTGTGGGAAAAGGTGAGGCCAGCGCCAGCAGCAACGGTAAAAAAGCAAGGTATTGGGACACTTTTTTCATTATTTTCCTTGGATGGTTCTGGGGTCGGTTGTAGTCTTGCAGCGGGATACACATTCAACTGCCTCCCAGCAATAGTATGGCCTAGTGTATTTTTGTCAGCAATTCGGGAAAACCCCCGAAAGTGTTGAGCTTTGAGTTGGCGCTGGTGGTCAAGGCGGATCGATTTTTGCCAATTTTCCCTTTTTCAGGACCGAAATTTTTCGGCTGTTTGCGAAGACTCTGGGGTATCGCGGGTATCATGCCTGCACGCGCTCGCTAACATGATCAACTCGACAATCCGTCAAACATCCCTCCCCAGACTGGCGGTGATGGTCTTGGTTACCTTTTTTTTGCAGGCAGGTGTCCAGGCCCAGGAAGATGCCGCCAAGCCGAAAAAGTGGTCGGTTTCCTGGGGCTGGAACCGTGCCGCATTCAGCAATAGTGACATTCATTTCTGGGGTTCTAACCACGATTTCACGCTGAAGGGCGTGCAAGCTGCAGACCGGCCGGGCGAGGTCAGTCTTGCCAGTTTCTTCGACACCTATGTCAATCCGATGAACATGACCCTGCCGCAAACCAATTTGCGTGTTGGCTACCAATATTCGTCAGATATCGCCCTTGCTTTGAATTTGGATCACATGAAATACGTGATGGCGCAAGACCAAATTGCGCCGATATCGGGAACCATTCTTGGCGTAACACAAAGTGGCACCAAGGTTTTGGCGGACAACTGGCTGACTTACGAGCACACCGATGGTCTGAATATTCTCAGCTTGGAAATCGAAAAGCAACGCCCTGTAGACTGGTTTGGTGGCGACCGCCGCGCCAAGCTGTTTGCTCTGGCTGGCTTGGGCGTTGTGATTCCCAAGAGCAATGTCAAGATGGGTCTGATTGATCAGGCCAGAAACGATGAGTTTCATTTGGCAGGTTATAGCCTTCACGCCGGCGCTGGCCTAGAGATTGATTTGTACAAGGAATTGTTTCTGCGTGCCACCTACAAATTAGGCTACGTCAATTTGCCCGATGTGCTGACCAGCGCCCGTGGGGATAAGGCCGCGCAAAGCTTTATGTATAACGAACTGATGGCTGTTTTGGGCTGGCGTTTTTAGCTTGAACCCTAAGAGATCAAAGCATGCTACAGGCTGACCAGCGCCCGATTGATAGATTTATAGCCCACTACTCTGAGAGCCATTTGCATCCGTTGAATGAGGCCATTCATTGCGTTTGCGTGCCAGCCATTGTGTTTGCTTTGCTGGGCATGGTCTGGTCACTGCATCCTTGGGCTGCGATTTTGGTATCGCTGGTTTCACTGGCGTACTACCTGTGGCTGTCGAGGCCCTTTGCACTGGGCATGTTGCTGATGAGCTTGG
>RFYV01000129.1 GCA_009921265.1 Betaproteobacteria bacterium
TCAGGCCATATGGCCTGATTCAATACCAGATATCTCAATTTATTTAGCAATACCTAATTTTTTCGCGAGTGCCGCTGCCTTGATGGACTCCAATTTCAAGTCAATCTGAAATTGCTCATTGCTGGTTTCCATGAATTGCACACCTGTTGCTGTTAATCGATTTTTAACCTCTGCATTTTGTACAGCGCCTTGAACCCAGCCATTGATTGTTTGTACGATTTCTTTGGGCGTTCCAGCAGGTGCCACAAAGCCATACCAAACAGGCGTTGGTTCATAACCACTCACCTTCACCTCCTCTGACATAGCAGGTATGTCGTGCAACAAAGGTGACCGCTTGGTATCAAACACACCAATGGCTTTGACACGGCCTGATTTGATATGTTGCAAAACCAAAGGAACGACCACTGGAAAAAGTGACAACTGACCACCGATTAAATCGGTCATGGCTTGCGCTGTGCTTTTGTATGGAATTTCCATGACATCTATACCAACCGCTTGTTTAAACACTTCCATCTCTTGCTGGCTAATGGTTCCTGCACCCGATGAACCGTAATTAAGTTTGCCAGGATTGGCTTTTGCATATGCAATCAATTCTTTAACATTGTTAACAGGTAATGAGGGTGAAACGGCCAACACCAATGGAATAATTCCAAATTTTGCAACGGGCACAAAATCTTTAACAGGATCATACGGAGGCGTTAAATTGTGACCTGGAACAATTGCAAAAGGATTGGCCACAATTAAAATTGTGAAGCCATCTGCAGGTGCGCGAGCCGTCGCCATCGTGCCAATTAAGCTGCCGCCACCATCGCGATTTTCAACAATCACTTGCACTTGATTTTTTTCAGTCATGTGTTGAGCAATGGCGCGTGCAATCACATCACTGCCTGTACCCGCCGAATACGGAACAATGATTTTGATGGGCTTATTGGGATAGGCCCCTGTTTGAGCCCAACTCAATGAGCCCATCCACAAAAAAATACAACCCAAAAACAAAGTCAATAAAGAATTTTTTGGTTTGAAATCATTGAATCGAAATAACATGAAAACTCCATTAAGAAAAAAATGAGTGAAAAAAAGTCTTTATTGTTCCAGTTTCATATCGCGAATCACCGCTCTGAACTGATCCATTTGACGACGCAACATCGCGTCTTGCTCTGCAGGTGAAGAACCCACAGGATCTGCGCCCAAATCGGCTAATCGTTTGGCTACATCAGGATGACGAACAGCGGACGCAATTTCTTTTTGTAAACGATCGATGATGTCTTTGGGTGTTTTGGCAGGTGCAAAAATACCGTTCCAACCTTCTAACTCGAGACTAGGAAATCCCAACTCTTTGACAGTTGGCACATCGGGAAGTGTTGAGATGCGTTTGCTGGCCGTTGTTGCGAGCGCTTTGAGCGTTCCCAATTTGATTTCAGCCAATGAAGATGAGAGTTGATCTCCGCCCACTTGAATACGGCCTGTCAGCAATTCTTGTTTCATCGGTGCAGCCCCTTTGTAAGGCACGTGCTCCATTTCAATTTTGGCTTCGCGTTTATAAGATTCGCCTAATACATGCATGGCAGAACCGGGGCCTGTTGAGCCATAGTTGTATTGCAAGCTTTTGTTGTTGCGCAATAAATTAGCCAGTTCGCGCAAATCTTTTGCGGGGATACTGGGGTTAGCGGTCCAAACAAAAGGAACATACACGGCAATAGATACACCCACAAAATCGGTATCCACATTGAATGGAGAGCGATTAGCCAACGTTTGCGCAACTGAAGAAAGTGGAAATGAAATGTTGTGCATCAAAATCGTGTAGCCGTCGGGTGGTGCTTTTGCTACCAAATCTGCACCAATCGCGCCTCCAGCACCGCCACGGTTATCAATCAAAATCGATTGCCCCATACTCTCACTCATGCGTTGCGCAAGAATACGAGCCACGATATCGGTGGTTCCTCCTGCAGGAAATGGAACAATCATTTTGATGGGCTTGGATGGATAAGCCTGCGCATACACAGCACCAATTGCTGTCCAAAACAAACCAAGACATAAACCAAGGCATGTTAAAAATTTAATGTAAATATGTTTCGATTTCATTAATGTCTCCTGTTTTTTTAAATGGCATTCGTAGCAACTAAATGATACCCATTTTCTAGTTCTTTGGGTGTTATTTTGTCCGCTATCTGGGCTTGTGTAAAGCCATCAAATAACTCGCATCTAACTGCGCAAAATCTTGGCAACCAATTTGCGCCATGATTCGGTTGAGCTCGGAATGAATAATCGTCAAAGATCGATCGACTCCTTGTTGTCCCGCCGCCGCCGCACCAAACATCATGGGCCGACCAAATAAACAACTGTCTGCCCCTAAGCATTTCGCAATCACCAAGTCACTGCCACGCCGAATACCGCTGTCCATCATCAAAAAAGTATTGGGCAAAGTCGCACGAATACTGGGCAACATTTGTAGCGGGGAAGGCGCCGTATCGAGTTGCCTTGCGCCGTGGTTAGACACCACAATGCCATCGGCGCCCATGTTAACTGCTTGAACCGCATCGTCGGGATGCAATATACCCTTGACCAAGAGTTTTCCAGGCCACCATTGCCGAATATTTTCTAAGGTTTTCCAAGTGGAAACTGGCGAAGGTGTGAGTCGACCGAATAAATCTGCAACGGCATCGGCACTCGCACCCTCACCTGCATACGGCTGCCAGTTTTGCATCATCGGCACACCACCACTTTTAAAAAAATCAATCAACCAATAGGGATGCATCAGACCTTGCGCAATGATCGATGGTGTGAATTTGAAGGGGCGTGTAAAACCATTGCGGCGATTGCGTTCTCGATTGGAATTAACAGGAACATCCACAGTTAAAACCAAGGTCTTGATGCCAGAGTCTGATGCACGTCTGACCAAATCTTGATTGATCTTGTCGTCGTTGGTGCAATAGAGTTGAAACCACACATGATCGGGTGCGATCTTGGCAACCATTTCCATGGAGTGATTGCTTGAACCTGACATCACATAAGGCACATTGAATTTTTTTGCAGCATGCGCCATCATGCTGTCAGCACCCAACTTAAACAAGGACGCCAATCCCATGGGAGAAATGCCGATAGGCATCGAAAAGGATTGATCGAAAATATCAACAGCGGTTTTACATTGAGACACATCTCGCAAATACCTAGGAACCAATTGATAGTCCTTAAATGCTTCTCGATTGTGTCGCAGACCTATTTCATCGTCGACCCCACCATCAATAAAATCAAAGGCAACCTTGGGTAATTTTTTTTTGGCCAACAGCCGAATATCTTCTATATTGATGGCTTGATGAATATTCATAAGTACTGCTTGAAGTTTGATTGCCATGATAGTCTTTTTGTGATGAAATTCAAAGAATAAACTGACTTTCGTGTTTATGAAAAGGAAGGAAGTTCATCTACCCTTGGTCATGCCTAAGCCCAAACTGTTGGCACTCACGGGTGGTTATAGAAGAACACCTGTATTACAGATGGGTGCGGATATTTATTGCGACACCTCGTTGATTGCGCAAATCATCGATGATATTCAACCAGAACCCCATGTCTATCCACCATCATGCGATGCGCTCACGCGTTTGTTGTCACAATGGGCAGATACCATGCTTTTTCCTGCCCTTAGTGGTTTTAATTTTCAACCCCAAGGTGCTGAGTATTTTTTTAAAGAAATGAAAACTGAACAAGCCCAAGCATTGATCGCTGATCGAATGGCGATGCGGGGTGGTCAAGAAAGAATCACGTATGAAGATGCACACGGATTGGTTGTCTCCTATTTAAACCAAATGAATCAAATCCTCAAAGACAATCGCTTCATTTGTGGAAATCAACCCAGTTTGGCAGATTTTTCTTGCTACCATCCCCTTTGGTTTACTCAAACGCAGGTATCGATTGTGTCGTCTATTTTGAATGACTATCCATTCGTACAATCCTGGTATGAGCGCATGCAGTCATTCGGGCACGGATCGTCCATAATCATCACGGCAGATGAAGCAATCGCTATCGCTCTCCAAGAGACACCTCAGCCCTTACCTAAAGAAAAATATATCGATTTACACGCTATTGAATTAGGATCTGAGGTGGAGATCCGCGCACAAAGTTTGGGAACCGAATCCACGCGCGGAAAATTGATTGCAGCCAATCACCATCGATTCACGCTTGAAAGAAGCTCACCTGAAGTTGGCCTTGTTCATGTCCACTTTCCTCGCATGGACTTTGTCTTGAAAAAAATTTGAACCACTCTGAAAGAAGTCCATCATGTCGTACGAAACATTTCAATTCAGCATCAGCGATCACATCGCACGTCTGACACTTTGTAGACCCGACGCCAATAACGCACTCAATTTAAAAATGGCCCAAGAACTTTTGGAAGCCTCGATCATCTGCACAACCGATAAGCGCGTGCGATGCCTCATCATCACAGGTGACGGAAAAATGTTTTGTCCAGGCGGCGATTTAAAAGAAATGAATGCACAGGGCGAAAACAAACCCGCGCATCTTTCAAAAATGGCAATTCATTTGCACGATGCATTAGTAAGAATGGCACACATGAATGCGCCTGTCGTGATAGCGGTTAATGGAACGGCAGCGGGCGCTGGGTTT
>RFYV01000130.1 GCA_009921265.1 Betaproteobacteria bacterium
TCTAAACCACTCTCAAGTTTTTCTTTTCGTTGTGCTTGTGCGGCATTTTCTCCAGCAGAAAAACCACCCACCCCTAATAGTTCATCAAGTGTTTTAGGTTTTTTTTCTGATGGTGTGTCTGATTTCGGTTCGGGAGTATTGACTGGCGTGTTTGGTGTTGAGGGATCCGTATTGGGTGGGGGAGGTGTTTGTTGTTTTGAATTTGTGTCGCTTGATTTGTTATAAAAAATTCCGTAGATCAATGTAATACCCGAATCCAGTGTCTGTTTATTTGTTTTTTTATCTTGTTTTTCAATTTGTGGGCCATCTTTATTTTGTGATGCCTTTTTCATTTTTTCAACCCACTCCTCTCCAAGCACCCGAACGTCGTTCTGTAATTTTGAGATATCGTTGATAGACTTCTGTGCGCCCGGGGCATTCGCGCCCACTTCTTCGATCACTTTCGTTCTTCGATTAATTTGGGCCTGTAATTCTCGAACAAGGCGCAACTCTGCGAGTGGTGGAATTTTTTTCTTTTGCTCTGCTGCGCCGCCACCTTCTCCTCCACCGGAATTATTTTGAGAAAATGGATCTTCTTTTTGCTCTGGATCTGTCAGGGCTGTTGCCAAGGCGTCTAATGCGTCCACCACAAAATCAAGTTCGCTTACCGTTTCGGCTGTGGGATTGGATTGTGATAGTTGGTCTTGAGCCAACCCCATCCACTCATCTATCAGTTGATGTGTTCGAACAAAGACGCTTGCTTCTTTCACAATGTCGGACTGTTTTGGAATATCTCCAACTTGTCCTCGCAATGTTTTTTGACGCTCTGAAATCTCTCTTGAGGCCGCAGCAGATCTTCTATTCAGTTCTTTAGTATCGGGTGGAATAATCAACGCAACATCTTCTCGCAATGTCTTTTGAATTCGTGAAAATTCCCGATACTTCTTCGCTAAATCTTCCCGCTCTTTTTCTGATTCTTCCTCTTGTTGCTTTTGTTTCGCATCCTGTGCCTTCGCAAGAGCCTCTTTCAACAATTCAAGTCCTCTTGAAGATGCGTCTTTGGCAACATCAATTTGATACGGTGTGGCTCGAAGCGCTACAACCACTTGGTTTTCAAATTCACCGGCTCTTTCCAATAGTGTTGTGATCTCTTGGGTTGTTTTTCCAGCTCCTTTTGATTCGTCAATTGTGGCGGCTATATTCTGAGCCAACCTCTCAATGTTTTTTTCAATTTTATTTTTTATTTCAATTTCAACGTTCTCCAGATTGTCAATTTCATTTCTTCCTGATTCTGCAAGAACAATAAGTCCCTTTATGGTTTCTATAAGGCTTGATAAACGCCTTTTAAACTCCTCATTTTTCGCTTTTCGATCGGCTTTCAATATTTTTTGAATTTTTTCAACCGCCTCCGCGGCGGCCTGCATGGAGTCGTCGGCCGCGCCTGTCTGATTCATCTCACTGCGATCAGCGGCCTCCTCCATTTGCTTCTCCACATCAGCCTTATCACCCTCTTGTGCCGCCGCGCGCAGGGATTGTGATTGCGCAGGATCTTTCTCCTTGTTTCTCTTCGCACGATCGTGAAGATCCTCAATAAGTGCGCGAGCCTCTTGCGCCGCCTCTCTTTGTTTCTGCGCCTGGTCGCGAAGTTTAGATTTTTCTGTTGGTGACATCTCATCAACCGTTCGGCCGGCGGTTGTGGGGGCGACTTGTTGTAGGTCTTTGCGCAACTTTGAAATTGTTTCACCAAGTTTTTCGGTGCGCCGTTGCGCACCAGCGGCGTCATCGTCTCTATCAAGAATGTCAAGCATGGCTTGAATTGCTTGTAGTGTTTCGCTTTGCTCTTTGCGCGCTTTTTGTAAAGCCCCCGAATCACCCGTGGTTGTCTTTTGAAGTTGTTGAGATGCGTTTTGACTATGTGAAGATGCTTTTGTGGCTTGTTGATCAACTTCATTCAGCGCTTCGGCAATGTTGGAATCCTTCATTCCATTTTTAGAAAGGCGCTTTGTCAAACGTTGTGTTGTTTTTTGCGCCTGTTCAATTCGGTCGCTTAGGCTCTTTTGTGTCTGGATTGTATTTTCTGTTTTTTGCTCATTAATATTTTCTTTTTGTCCCATTTCTAAACGAGTAATGTTTTGCCGAAGGATGTTGGTTTGTTGACGAATGTTTTGTTCAAATGTTTCTTGATCCACTATTCGAATCCGGCGTGGTTCGCTTAATGTGGCTTGGCGTTTCTCGCCATCTTTCTCGTATTGATCGCTGGCTATTCCGCGCAGAAGAAGCGTGTCGCCGTTTTGGATATCCATGCTCGCTAATTCCAAAGTTTGTTTGTATTGAAATTCGTTTGAATTCGCCTTTTTTTCTATTTTCTGAATTGTTGTTGGTGTTGGTTCTCCAGATCTTTGCTGGCGATCAAGCCTTATACCTACTGACACAAGTTCTAGATCATCCCTGGCTTCAATAACCGCTGAAACGGTTGCTTTGTTGGTCACAACCTCGTCCTGTTCTGGATCACTTACAACCACTGTTGGTGTTTGATCGACAACGACTTGAATTCGCGCGCGAAGTGGTTGCTGTCCTTTAATTCCGTTTTCATCGCTTGGATCAACAACAATATCTATACCGCTATTGACTGACCATGAAATTTTCCACAGATTTGAGTTTTCAAACTTAAACTCATAGTTGTTGATTGGCACGTTATTTTCTGTGTCAATTGCTGTAATGGTTCGCGCAAGCCACGCCGGATCAATATGTCCCGCCTCATGAAGTGTTGGAACAACCGGGGCAGAAAGTTTAATTTCAAGCGTTGCTATTCCACCAGCAAGAACGGCTGGAAGTGTTGGCATAACTCCGCCACCCCACTGAAGGTTTATGCTTTCACGGTATTTTTCAGCATATTTGGGTGGGTAAATACTCAATCGCGCCCCAACTATGGTGGGTGGTTCAACCACCGTAATTTGTGTTGGAGTTGTCGTTGTATCGTCGGTGTGAAACGTGAGGGACATTGTTTCGCCCTCGGCCACAATGGGTCTTTCCCATGAACCGTCGCTTTGTGGAACCATTTCCAGTTTTTTAATTGTGCGAACGCCATTTTTATCCTTGATTTCACAAACCGCGTCCACTCGCACGCCAATTATTTTAAGAGCGTCTTGATCATCGTCGGCGCGCGCGCGCAAAAGAAATGTTTCGCCCTTGGCTATATGCGTCAACGAGATTTCAGAATGAATTAAAATACGTGGTGGCCATTCCGTTTGACTCCACGGTGCCAACGTGCGGACAAGCGCTATGGTTGTAATTTGTTTTTGCATGAAATAGCAGAACAACCAAAGTCCCACAATTATCCATGCTGCTAACGTGGCTCGCACAATCGGTAATCGACGAATGTGTTTGTTGGGTCGGGTTGATTTCCAAAGCTGCGATGCTTTTTCGACAATTCCCGCGGCAAGCCTGTCTGATTTGTCTAATCCCACGCTTTCAAAATCAACAGCGCTGGCCAGTGTTCCCCGAAGAGTTGGTTCTACCTCTTCAAGACGAATAGCGATGCTGGTCTTTGTTGGATTGTTGTTCCATATTGGTTTGAACCAGCGCGTAAATGATTTCCACGCAACAACAAGTCCAGTTAAAAAAATCACGCCGCGCGCAACCATTGGCCAATGAACCATGTAGTCGATCAGCCCGAGTGCGGCCAAAGATATTCCAACAACCACGACACCCCACGCCGCACCTTGAATGCGG
The DNA here is from genome assembly GCA_009921265.1 of Betaproteobacteria bacterium. Taxonomy (GTDB): domain Bacteria; phylum Pseudomonadota; class Gammaproteobacteria; order Burkholderiales; family Burkholderiaceae_C; genus Limnohabitans. The sequence continues at coordinate 3,712 of RFYV01000130.1, forward strand.
TTGAGCGTGATGATTCTTCTTCTGAGAATGGTGATGTGTTGGTTAATGTATGACATACAATTTTTAAATTCGCTTGTTTGGTTTCTTCTTTGTGTAATGATTGATCACATCATTTTTAAAATTCTTCTGCCGACCCACTCTAGGGTTATGACAAAAACAAAGATTGCATAAAAAATCCACTGGTTCCAAAGCGGTATTTGTATTGGTTGCCGAATTGTGAAAGAACGTCTTGGTATCAGTTTTTCAAGTTTCTCTATCTCGGAAACATTGATCACTTGTCCTTTGGTTGCGGCGCTTAATTTTTGTAATAGGTCGTGGTCGGGTGTTGCATCGATTCGTTCCATATCCTCTTGGGTGATTGTTAGGCTTGCCTCGGGTGATTCTGATATTTGTGGCTGGCGAATTCTAAATTTCCAAAGACCGTCGCCTTGGCTTGGCGTCATCCACACATTTGAAAACCTGTTTCCCCCGTCTGGTTTCAGTGAAATATCAACAACGTTTCCACCTTGCTCTTGCCGAGCTTCAACCACCACTGTTTCACCTGTCGAAGTGTTTGCAAGATCAGCAATAATTCGAACCGGCTGATGATTGGTTGCTCTTACAGGGTCAACCTGTAATGAAACGCCCTCCTTGTTTCGAAGAGCTGATCGCGCAAGGTGTCTTATGAGCTGAATCCAAAATCTCTCGGGAAATGTTTCTCCTCTTCCATAGCGCCACCTCCATGTTTCATCTGTTGCCACATATGTTGTCTGCCCCGCTCCATAGCGCATGGTGAGAACTAGGGGTGTTTCTTTTTTGGCTCTGTCTGCGTTGTCTGATTTGGATCCTGTGGTATACGCCAAAACTTCCGTGGTTGGTTTAAGGTTTCTGTTTTCAATA
>RFYV01000014.1 GCA_009921265.1 Betaproteobacteria bacterium
ATCGCCGCTGTAAGCGTCGTCTTGCCGTGGTCTACGTGTCCAATTGTGCCCACGTTGACGTGGGGTTTGGTCCTCTCAAACTTGCCTTTTGCCATTTTCAATTCTCCAAAGAACGTATCCGTGCACAGGTTTTACGTCTGCACGACACTGCTTAATCGTCTCGCACGGATAACAAGACGGCGCATCGCCGCAGACAAGAAAAATTACTTGGAGCGTGCAGCAACAATGGCTTCGGCCACGTTGCGAGGTGCTTCAGAGTAGTGTTTGAATTCCATAGTGTAGGTTGCACGACCTTGCGACATCGAACGCAAAGTGGTGGAGTAACCAAACATCTCGGACAAAGGAACCTCGGCCTTGATGGCTTTACCGCCACCGACCATGTCTTCCATGCCTTGAACCATGCCGCGACGTGAAGACAAATCGCCCATCACGTTACCTGCATAGTCTTCGGGTGTTTCGACTTCAACAGCCATCATGGGTTCCAAAATAACGGGGCTTGCTTTTTTACAGCCTTCTTTGAAACCAAAAATAGCGGCCATTTTGAAAGCCATCTCGGATGAGTCAACGTCGTGGTAAGAGCCAAAGTGCAATGTGACTTTGACGTCAACAACGGGGTAGCCCGCCAACACGCCTGTGGTGAGCGCCTCAATGACACCTTTTTCTACAGCAGGAATATATTCGCGCGGCACAACACCGCCTTTGATCGCGTCAACAAACTCAAAACCTTTGCCCGCTTCGTTGGGTTCAATTTTGAAAACAACGTGACCGTATTGACCTTTACCGCCTGATTGACGAACGAATTTGCCTTCGCTGTCTTCGATAGTTTTGCGAATGGTTTCGCGATAAGCCACCTGGGGTTTGCCCACGTTAGCTTCAACTCCAAATTCACGACGCATACGATCGACAATAATTTCTAAGTGCAACTCACCCATGCCGGCGATGATGGTTTGACCTGATTCTTCGTCTGTTTTGACGCGGAAAGATGGATCTTCTGCGGCCAAACGCTGCAGTGCAATCCCCATTTTTTCTTGGTCAACTTTTGTTTTGGGCTCAACCGCTTGTGCAATCACAGGCTCTGGGAAAATCATTCGCTCGAGCATGATGATGTTGTCTGGGTCGCAAAGTGTTTCGCCCGTTGTTACGTCTTTTAAGCCAACGCATGCAGCAATATCGCCAGCACAAATTTCGTCAACTTCTAAACGGTTATTGGCGTGCATTTGAACAATACGTCCGATGCGCTCTTTTTTACCTTTGATGGGGTTGTAAACCGTGTCGCCTTTTTTGAGGACGCCAGAGTAAACACGCACGAAGGTGAGTTGACCTACAAACGGATCGGTCATGAGCTTGAATGCCAATGAAGAGAATTTTTCTTTGTCGTCGGCGTTGCGATGAACTTCTTTTTCATCGTCATCGGTGCCGCCAACTGGAGGAATATCCACGGGTGAGGGCATGAGTTCGATCACAGCGTCAAGCATGCGTTGCACACCTTTGTTTTTAAACGCAGTGCCGCACATCATGGGTTGAATTTCGGAAGCGATGGTACGCGTACGCAAACCCAAAGTGATTTCTTCTTCGGTGAGATCGCCCTCTTCCAAATATTTATTCATGAGATCTTCGGACGCTTCGGCTGCGGCCTCGACCATGTTTTCACGCCATTTTTTGGCATCCGCGAGCAACTCAGCTGGAATGTCTTCAAATGTGAACTTCATACCTTGTGAAGCCTCATCCCAAATGATAGCTTTCATTTTGCGCAAATCAACTACGCCTCTGAAGTTTTCTTCAGCGCCAATAGGAATCACGATTGGAATGGGATTGGCTTTGAGGCGCAATTTCATTTGGTCGTAGACCTTGAAAAAGTTGGCACCTGTGCGGTCCATTTTGTTGACAAAGGCCAAACGTGGCACTTTGTATTTGTTGGCTTGACGCCATACAGTTTCGGATTGGGGCTGAACGCCACCCACCGCACAGTAAACCATGCAAGCGCCGTCGAGTACACGCATGGAGCGCTCAACTTCGATGGTGAAGTCAACGTGCCCTGGGGTGTCAATGATGTTGATGCGGTGCTCGGGGAAAGACAAGTCCATGCCTTTCCAAAAACAAGTGGTGGCAGCAGAGGTAATCGTGATGCCGCGCTCTTGCTCTTGCTCCATCCAGTCCATGGTTGCAGCGCCGTCGTGCACTTCACCAATTTTGTGATTCACGCCGGTATAAAAAAGAATGCGCTCTGTCGTCGTGGTTTTACCAGCATCAATGTGAGCTGAAATACCAATATTGCGATAGCGCTCGATGGGGGTCTTGCGAGCCATGATGTTTACCTATTGTGTTGGTGACCCAATTGCACACCCGTTACGAGCAGGATATAGCTCGCAACGATCTGCGCAACCAGATCGGGTTCTTAGAAACGAAAGTGAGAGAAGGCTTTGTTGGCTTCGGCCATGCGGTGAACTTCGTCACGCTTTTTCATGGCGCCGCCACGACCTTCGGAGGCTTCAAGGAGCTCGTTGGCCAAGCGCAAAGCCATGGATTTTTCGCCACGCTTACGGGCGGCTTCTTTGAGCCAACGCATGGACAAGGCCAAGCGACGCACAGGACGCACCTCAACTGGCACTTGGTAGTTGGCACCACCGACACGGCGAGATTTAACCTCGACCATGGGCTTGACGTTGTTAACCGCAAGGTTGAACAACTCAAGCGGGTCTTTGCCAGACTTTTGTTGGATTTGCTCGAGAGCGCCATAAATAATGCGCTCTGCAACTGCTTTTTTTCCGCCTTCCATGATCACATTCATGAATTTGGAGAGCTCGACATTGCCATACTTGGGGTCAGGCAGAATTTCACGTTTGGGGACTTCGCGACGACGTGGCATATGAATTTCCTCTATTGCTTCAGTTGGCGTCTTTTCAGACGCCGCGAGAGCCAAAAAGACTCCCACTTACTCGACCCACGCTCACCATAGAGGTATATGCGCTTAGGGCCACTTCGTTTTGCACAACCGGCCAAGGCTGTAAAAACACCGGATAAGAAATTAGGCTTTCTTGGGCCGTTTTGCACCGTACTTGGAGCGTGATTGCTTGCGGTCTTTGACCCCTTGCAAATCGAGCGATCCACGCACAATGTGGTAGCGCACACCGGGCAAGTCTTTGACACGACCACCGCGCACGAGCACAACAGAGTGCTCTTGCAGGTTGTGGCCTTCACCGCCGATGTACGAAATAACTTCAAACCCGTTTGTGAGGCGCACTTTGGCAACCTTACGCAAAGCGGAGTTTGGCTTTTTAGGCGTAGTGGTGTAGACGCGCGTGCAAACACCGCGCCGCTGGGGGGAGTTTTGCATGGCGGGGCTCTTGGACTTGATCTTTTCGACCGTCCGTCCGTGGCGCACCAATTGGTTAATGGTTGGCATTGAAAAATTGTCCCTAGAACGTAAAAAACGAAAACATGATGCCCTTCGGCAAATTCCGAAAAGCCTTCTAGTGTATCAAGTTAATGGCGGGACTACAAGCAAAGGTTTGCGCGCACTGACAAGGGTTTGCGGTCGCTCACTTAATCCAAAGTCTTAAGGCATCCCAAGCACGCCCAAAAATACCCGCTTCTTCGACTGGACTCAGGCTGACCAAGGGCACATCGAGCAAGGTCCGGTTATCGATAAAGACCTTGAGTGTCGCCATATTTTGACCCAAAGCAATCGGCGCCACAAAGGGGTCGGGGCGCTCGACTTTGGTTTTGATGCGGTCAGCTTGACCCTGAGGCGCTGCAACAATAATGGCTTGTGGCCTGCCGACGCCTACCGTGTTTTCTTTTCCTTTCCAAACTGCAGGGGAAATGATGGGCTGAGCGGCTGCAAATAACTGCACCGCGTCAAAGGCGGTGAAGCCCCAATTGATGAGTTTTTGGGCTTCATTCGCTCTTGAAACCTCGCTACTGGCACCCAAAACAATGGCCAACAAGCGTCGCCCCGCTAAATTGGGGAAATCGCGCTTGGCTGTTGCAATTAAGCAATAGCCTGCGGTATCGGTGTGTCCTGTCTTGAGCCCGTCAACAGTGGGGTCCCGAAATAACAACAAGTTGCGATTGGTGTCATTGGCCAAGGGAGTTCCTGAATATCTGTATTTTTTAATTGAATAAAAATGCAAATGCATGGGGAAGTCTTGCATCAAGCGAGTCGCCAATATGGACAAATCATGCGCGGTGGTGGTGTGCCCAGCCTCTGTGAGGCCTTCAGGGTTTTTGTAACTGGTTTGCTTCATGCCTAAGGCCTTGGCTTGCATATTCATGAGCTGAACAAATTTTTCGACCGAGCCGCCAACGCCCTCGGCTAGCGAGATGGTTGCATCGTTACCTGATTGAACAATCATTCCTTTGATGAGGTCTTCGACAGGCACTTGCATTTTGGGATCGATGAACATGCGCGAGCCCGGCATCTTCCATGCGCGATTACTGACAGGAAGTGTTTGCGCGAGATTGATTTTTTTGGACTCCATAGCTTGAAACACCAAATAAGCGGTCATGAGTTTGGTGAGTGACGCTGGCTCAACAGGCGTGTTGGCGTCTTTTTGTGCCAATACTTGATTAGCGCTGACGTCGATGATTAAAAAAGATCGCGCCGCAATTTCGGGAGGTTGCGGCATTTGCGCAAATGCAAAACCAAAACCGCATATTAAAAAAATAATTGCAATGAATCGTCTAAAAATATATTTAAGAAAAAAAATCATGTTGTTAGATGTTGAACTACTCTTGATTTAAGCAATGGCAATTGTCCATGAAAAAAGTGTCCGCATCCTGGAAAAACCAAAACAGGTAAGGATTGAGGTCTTGCCCAATCTAAAACACTGCTTAGGGGAACCGTGTCGTCTTCTTCACCATGAATCACCAAGGTGTTGACGTGTAAATGTGTAGCAATATTTGCAACATCAAATCGCGAAGTGGCCACACCAACCAACACGGTGCGTTGAATACGCTCTGTTGATTCGAGATGCTTGTGGACCTGAGACGCAACAAAGGCGCCAAAAGAAAATCCTGCAATTGCGATGGGCCCCTCGGGCGATAACTGCTCGATGAGGCGAAGCATGTCTTCAACTTCTCCCACACCATTGTCATGGACACCATCGCTTTGGCCCACGCCACGAAAATTAAATCGCACAGCGCCCCAACCCGATTGAACAAATGCGCGCGCCAATGTTTGCACCACTTTGTTTTCCATGGTTCCGCCAAAAAGAGGATGCGGGTGCGCAATGAATGCAAATCCTTTGTGTGTGTGTGGCGGCTTGTCTAATAAAACTTCGATAAGGCCCATAGGGCCATGAAGCAATCGTTGCTCAGTGGTAGCGTTCATGTTTAACGACCGACATCGGGCGGCAAAACCAATCGCGCCACGACTTGACCATTTTGCAAATGAGACGAAACAATTTCATCGATGTCTGCCAAGTCAACAAAGCTATACCAAACCTCTTGGGGATAAACAACCGCAACGGGGCCGCCCGAACAACGATCTAAACAGCCCGCTTTGTTGACACGCACGCCACCTGGCCCCGTCAATCCTGCGCTTTTGACTTTGGCCTTGCAATGATCAAAGGCGGCTTGTGCATTGTGATTGGCGCACGCAGCCTGTCCGTTTTCACGATTATTGAGGCAGAAAAAAATATGATGTTTGTAATAAGTGTGTGTTTTCATGGTTTAAATTTTAAGTGCTCAAGGATGATTGTTTGGAATGGATTGCTAATTTAACAAGGGCGATCACAAGTACTGCATAGGGCCACAACCAGCCTAACCATTGGGCCAATCCATTAAATCGAATGAATCGTCCTTGCTCCCAGTTTTGTAAAGTTTGACCCAAGTAAACACTTTCGGGCGCTTGGTTGAGCATAAAGAGTTGCAACATCAAAAATAAAAATAAAAAAGTCCAACAAGTTCTTGACGGCGCAAAAATAAAAAGCATAGCCAAAATAAACCCCATATAAATAGCGATCCATGTGGCTTGATCAACCCACGCCCATGCGTGAGTCGGTCCAAAGGTAAGGCCAGACGTTAGCGCAGAAACAAAAACACCCATCACAATCAAAACCAAATTAGAAATCAATCGCCTGCGCCAGCTTTTTGTAACAGCCATCAATAGCAAACAGGGGATGATGAGGCCCAATGCCACGCACATCAACTCGACTAACGGCACCATGGGTTCAAGCTCCACATCTCTAAAGGGCAACCATTCCAAAAAGGGCGTGTCACGCAGCCATTCTCCAAGCGCTGTTTCTAACCTCTCTTGAATCTGCCCCAAACCAAAAGGAACCGACACAGGAAAAAGCAAAGCAAAAGGCCAAATCAAAATAAGCACCAATGGAATACTCGCCTCCTCGCTAAACCATTGCGATCGAAATGTGCTCCAACGCGACAACCAGCCCATTTTTTCGCCAGCAGCGGCCAATCCTGTGCCAAGTAAGCCGCCCAGGGTGTTGAGTAAAAAATCAGTGAGCGAAGGAACGCGCATTGGCAAGTACGTTTGCAATCCTTCCATCGCAAGAGACAACATCAGCATTAAAAAAATATGGAGCACAACAATGGGGCCGCGAAACCCCGATCGAATAGCGCCGAGGGTGAGCCAAAAGCCCAGTGGTACATAGCCCGCGATATTGGTGACCACATCAAACCAGGTCCAGTATTTAGGCCAAGGTGCAGTTAAAAATTCCCAAGGAAAAAGGCCTTGATTGCGCCAATTGTCAAACGGATAGAGACTGGCATAAACAATCAATGCCGAACTCACCCAAGCAAGCGGCCAGGCGGACGTTTTTTTCGCGGTCATTTTTAAAAAGGTTTGACAACGACCAAAATAACCGCGGCTACCATGAGTAAAACGGGCAGTTCATTGAACCATCGATAAAAAACATGCGAGGGCATCATCTGACCTTTTTCAAATTTTTTTAAATGCGCGCCGCACAGATGGTGGTAGCCCATGGTGACTACAACGATGGCCAGTTTGGCGTACATCCAACCTTGGCCTTGGCCCACGCCAAACCCGAGCCAAATCCATAAGCCCAATCCTAGCGCAGGGATCATCAAAAGGCTTGTGAAGCGCATCAGTTTGCGCGCCATCAACAGCAATCTTTCGCGCTCGGATTCTGAACCTGGTGGCACCATCGCCAGATTCACAAAAATACGCGGCAAATAAAAAAGTCCAGCAAACCAACTGGCAATAAATACGATATGAAAGGCTTTGATCCACAACATGATTGCAGTTTAGTGGTTTGTCCTATTCATATGTCAGCTTTTTTTTCACATTTGTTGTTTTGTGATGCTGAGTTGACACAAAACCTATCCAGTCTGTTGCACAATTTATTGATGAAACCACAAATCTCCTTCCCCACATCCCGCCCTCGTCGACTCAGAAGAGATGATTTCACACGTCGTTTGGTTCGCGAGAATGCCGTCACCGTCAACGACCTGATTTATCCTGTTTTTGTGCTCGAAGGTTCGGGGCGCCGAGAAGCCGTTGCTTCCATGCCAGGTGTAGAACGTTTGAGTTTGGATTTGCTGTTACCGGTTGCAGAAAATTGTGTGCGATTGGGTATTCCGGTGATGGCCTTGTTTCCCGTGATTTCGACACACCTCAAAACGCCAGATGGAAAAGAAGCAACCAACGGCAAGGGCTTGGTTCCCACGGTTGTTCAATCACTTAAAAGTCATTTTCCAGATTTGGGTGTGATGACTGATGTGGCGCTCGATCCTTTTACAAGTCATGGACAAGATGGTTTGCTCGACGACACGGGTTATGTATTGAATGATGAAACGATTGAAGTTTTGGTTCAGCAAGCACTCACACAAGCCCGCGCTGGTGTTGATATCGTTGCACCGAGCGACATGATGGACGGGCGCATTGGCGCGATTCGTCAAGCACTCGAAGCCGAAGGTCATATTCATACGCGAATCATGGCCTACAGCGCCAAATTTGCGAGTGCGTTTTATGGCCCATTCAGAGATGCAGTGGGTTCTGCCGGAAATTTAGGCAAGAGTAATAAAAAGGTTTATCAAATGGACCCCGGCAATTGCGACGAAGCACTCAAAGAAGTGGGCATGGACATCGCTGAAGGTGCGGACATGGTCATGGTGAAACCAGGCATGCCCTATTTAGATATTGTCAGACGCGTCAAAGATGAATTCAAAGTGCCCACATTTGCATATCAAGTGTCGGGCGAATACGCTATGCTGCAAGCGGCGGCCATTAATGGTTGGCTCGACCATGATGCTGTCATGATGGAGAGTTTGCTGGCCTTTAAGCGCGCAGGCGCCGACGGCGTTCTTACCTATTTTGCGGTGAAAGCCGCCGAGTGGCTGCACGAAAATTAAATTTATCCAACATGTTTGGTGAAGAATGCCAAGGCTCTTACCAAAGCTTCGTTGGTCGCAGTTTCGTCGTATGAACCTCTTTGGTCGCAATTAAAGCCATGATCGGCCTCGTATGCGTGAACCTCCACTTGTGAATACGCCTTTTTAAAAGCTTCCACCGTGTCCATGGGGATCCAATGATCTTTTTTGCCAAAGTGCGCTTGAACAGGGCACTGCGGTTTACGTTTCATTTCGGCCTCTGTCGTGACGCCGCCGCCATAGTAAGGAACCGCGGCACTCAAACCCGTCACCAATTCAGCGCTTTTCCATGTGAGTAAGCCACCCCAGCAATAGCCCACGATGCCAACCTTGCCCTTGGTTGAAAAGCGACCCAAGTCGACTGCAGCTTGAATATCTGCAATGACGCCTGGTGCAGGCACGCCATCGATTTTGGTTTTAAGCGCGAAACCTGCATTCATATCATCGGGCGTGTAGCCCAGATTCACATCCAACTCAGCACGTGCAAAGGTTTGAGGTGCAATTGCTAAATATCCTGCAAGCGCGTAACCATCGGCCACGGCCTTGATGTGAGAGTTAACGCCAAAAATTTCTTGCAAAACAACAATCGCACCTCGTGGTGTATTTTTGGGTGACGCCATATAGGCAGGGCATTGAAAACCGTCGGATGCACGCAATTGAACCATCTGTCCCATGTCTTTTCTCCCTTTGATTGAAATTATTCAGATTAAATGATGGTACGACTTTGCACGCGTCGCTCCAAAAAATCAAGTCTATCTTGTCCCCAAAAGATCTCCCCATCAACCACATAACTGGGGGCTCCAAACACACCTGCATCAATCGCTTGTTGCGTATAGGCCTCATAGGCCTCTTGCGCGGCCTGGCTGTACGTCTTTTCAATTAACGAGGCGGCAAGGCCACATTTCTTGAGCAGCCCTTCCAAAATATTCATATCTGCAATGTTGAGTTCATCCACCCAAACTGCGGTTAAAACCGCTTGCGTGATATTCAATGCTGCGTCCGTGCCTTGATTCAAATCGATGGCGACAATTAATTTGGCTACGTCATCGGTTGAGACAGGGAAGAATTTGGACTTGAGGGTGAGTGGCACACCAAAATAGTTGCTGAATCTTTTTAATTCCACCAATCGGTAGGCTTGTCGCTGCGGCGCACGCTGTCGCAAAGGCAAACCGCCCGAAATCGGGAAAACTTTTCCACCTAAATCAACGGGCATCACATGGACCTGCGCCTTGGCTTGTCTGGCGATGGATACAAAGCGCGCATGGCCCAAATAAGCCCATGGGCTGTTGGGTGCAAAATAATAATCAATGCGCGGGTTCATTTATTTTTCTCCCGTGAATTAATTTTGTATTAAATAAGCATTCGAGAGCCTGTAAAGTACCCTGTTTTACTCCTGATCTGTTTTCTCTGCTGAGAGCAGTTAATAATCCATTGTTGATGGCTTAGACAATTTGAATCGAGAACTCACATGACAAATAAAATTTCACACTTTATCCAAGGTCAATCCACTGGCGCGAAAAGCGTGCGCACACAGGATGTCTTTAATCCTGCTACAGGCCAAGTCTGCGCGCAAGTGCATCTAGCGAGCACCGCCTGCGTTGCCGATGCAGTTAAAAGTGCAACTGCTGCATTTCCTGCATGGGCTGACACACCGCCGCTGCGACGCGCACGTGTGATGTTTAAATTTTTAGAGTTGCTCAACGCTCATCGCGATGATTTAGCGCGAATAATTACCACAGAGCACGGCAAGGTTTTTACCGACGCACAAGGTGAAGTCACGCGCGGCATTGAAATTGTTGAGTTTGCATGTGGTATTCCGCAATTGCTCAAAACCAATTTCACAGATCAAGTTTCAACAAGTATTGATAATTGGGTTATGCGTCAACCTTTAGGCGTTGTTGCAGGCATCACACCTTTTAATTTTCCTGTGATGGTTCCGATGTGGATGTTTCCGGTTGCAATTGCATGCGGCAATACTTTTATTTTGAAGCCTTCACCGATCGATCCTTCGCCTTCATTGCTGATGGCAGAGTTGCTTAAAAAAGCGGGCTTGCCCGATGGCGTATTTAATGTGGTGCAAGGCGACAAAGAGGCTGTTGATGCATTGTTGGTTCACCCCGATGTCAAAGCAATCAGTTTTGTGGGCTCCACACCGATTGCCAATTACATTTATGAAACGGGTGCGCATCATGGCAAACGCGTGCAAGCATTGGGCGGCGCAAAAAATCACATGGTTGTGATGCCCGACGCTGATTTGTTGCAATCGGTAGACGCACTGATTGGTAGCGCATACGGATCTGCAGGCGAGCGTTGCATGGCCATTAGCGTAGCCGTATTGGTCGGCGATGTTGCTGACAAAATCATGCCTCTCCTCATTGAAAGAACGCAACAACTCAAGGTATTAAATGGCACCGATCTTTCTGCAGAAATGGGACCGATCGTCACCGCGCAAGCGCATCAACGCATCACGGGGTACATCGATCAAGGCGTTAAAGAAGGCGCAAAATTATTAGTTGATGGCCGTCAATTCAACCCTTCGAAAACAGGCAAAGGATGTGAGAAAGGTTTTTGGATGGGCGGAACGCTCTTTGATCATGTGGGCACTGATATGCGCATTTACAAAGAAGAAATTTTTGGTCCCGTGTTGTCGTGTGTTCGCGTCAAAGATTTTGGTCAAGCCGTTGCGATGATCAATCAACATGAGTTTGGCAATGGCGTGAGTTGTTTTACACGTGACGGTAATATCGCACGCGAGTTTTCTCGCCGTATTCAAGTGGGCATGGTGGGCATCAACGTGCCCATTCCTGTGCCCATGGCTTGGCACGGTTTTGGCGGATGGAAGCGCAGTTTGTTTGGCGACATGCACGCATATGGTGAGGAAGGCGTTCGTTTTTACACCAAACAAAAAAGCATCATGCAACGTTGGCCCGAGAGCATTGGCAAAGGCGCAGAGTTTGTGATGCCCACATCCAAATAACAATGAGTGATTTAAATTTTGATTACATAGTTATTGGTGCAGGTACTGCGGGCTGTTTATTAGCCAATCGATTAAGTGCCAATGCGAGCAAACGCGTTTTATTGATTGAAGCAGGGCGCAAAGACGATTACCACTGGATTCATATTCCTGTTGGTTATTTGTATTGCATTGGTAACCCGCGCACCGACTGGTTGTACAACACCGCGCCTGCCGAAGGTTTAAACGGTCGATCGCTTCGCTATCCGAGAGGAAAAGTGTTGGGTGGTTCCTCAAGCATCAACGGCATGATTTATATGCGCGGGCAATCACGTGATTACGACAACTGGGCGCAGATCACATTAGACGATCAATGGAATTGGCAAAACAGTTTGCCGTTTTTTAAATTGCACGAAGATCATTATAAAGGCGCAGATGAATTTCATGGCGCTAAAACATCGCCCAGTGATTTGCTTGCGGCCCAAGGTGTTTATGAGAAAACGCTCAAACATAAAAAATCAGGCGGCGAATGGCGTGTTGAAAAGCAACGCTTGCGTTGGGATATTTTGGATGCTTTTTCGCAAGCCGCACAACAAGCAGGCATTTCGGCCACCGATGACTTCAATCGCGGTAACAACGAGGGCGTAGGTTATTTTGAAGTCAATCAACGCAAAGGATGGCGATGGAATACAGCCAAAGCTTTTTTAAGACCCGCTTGCTATTCGCGTCCTAATTTTGAAATGTGGACTTCTGCACAGGTGATGAAGTTGTTGTTCACCACACAAGCCGACGGCAAAAAAAGATGCTCGGGTGTTGATGTATGGGACGGCAAAGAGCGTGTAACAGCACAGGTTTCTGGCGAAGTGATTTTGTGTGCGGGTGCGATTGGCACACCTCAAATATTGCAATTATCAGGCGTTGGGCCCACTGATGTTTTGAAAAATAGTGGCATCGAGCAGCAAGTACATTTGAATGGCGTTGGAAAAAATCTTCAAGACCATTTGCAAATTCGTGCGGTGTACAAAGTAAATAATGTTAAAACGCTCAACACCATGGCCAACAGTCTTTTAGGAAAGTTGGCGATCGCAATTGAATATGCATGCAAGCAAACTGGGCCAATGAGCATGGCGCCTTCACAACTCGGCGCATTCACCAAAAGCGATCCGACTCGTCCATGGGCCAATATTCAATACCATGTGCAACCTTTGAGCTTGGATGCGTTTGGCGATCCCTTGCATTCATTTCCCGCATTTACCGCTAGTGTTTGTAATTTAAATCCAACCAGTCGCGGATCAGTCGACATTCAAAGTCCTGACTTCACACAAGCGCCTGTAATCGCACCTAACTATTTGTCAACGCCTGAAGATCGCAAAGTAGCTGCAGACTCTTTGCGCATCACACGAAAAATTGCGGCTCAACCTGCGTTAGCGCCTTATCGACCCGAGGAATGGAAACCCGGCATGCAATATCAAACCGACGATGAGTTGGCGCGCTTGGCTGGCGACATCGGCACAACGATTTTTCATCCCGTGGGAACGGCTCGGATGGGCGCACTCAGAGACGATGAGGCGGTTGTGGACTCACGCCTGCGCGTTAGAGACGGACAAGGATCATGGGTTCGAGGCCTGCGCATTGCCGACGCCAGCGTCATGCCCAGCATTACCAGTGGCAACACCAATAGCCCAACGCTTATGATTGCAGAGAAAGCCGCGCAATGGATTGCTCATTCAGCCGATTAATTCGGGAAAGCACCTACAAGGACAGAGGCTTATCAAGATTAGAATTCAGGAACAGAACTGATAACCTATTGCGGTATTCTGAGGGTTTGAGGAGACACTAAATAATGAAATACCCCCCAATCATGGAGGGAGCAAACTAAAAAAGCACTGTTCATCACAGTGCTTTTTTTATTCAAATTTTAAGCAACAACGAATGCAATAATCTCACGCATGGAATTAATTATTGTCACCATTGCGGCGGGCTTGGCGGGTTTTATGGATGCGATCGTTGGTGGTGGCGGTTTAATTTTGGTGCCTGCTTTATTTGCCAGCTTTCCCGAAGCGCATCCCGCCACAATGTTGGGCAACAACAAGTCAGCATCGCTGTGGGGCACGATCATGGCTAGTTGGCAATACAGCCGACGCGTTCATTTGCAATGGCAAACTTTGATAGTTGCGGGAGCGTTTGCATTCATTGGATCGTTGGCAGGGGCGTGGAGCGTGACACAAATATCGCCAAACTTTTTACGAAAAATATTACCCTTTGTTTTGGTTGGCGTTTTGATTTACACGTTGATTAAAAAAAACATGGGGCGGACACACGCACCACGTTTTGAAAATCATGCTCAAATATTTGCGATGTCATTGATTGGTTGTGCAGTTGGTTTTTATGATGGATTTTTTGGGCCAGGAGCGGGCAGTTTGTTGGTGTTTTTTTTGGTTCGCACGCTAGGGTATGATTTTTTAAATGCTTCTGCGAATGCAAAAATTTTAAATATGTTTAGCAATGCAGCGGCGTTGTTATTGTTTTCATGGCACGGTCATGTCTGGTGGCATATGGCCCTGCCACTTGCTGTTGCCAACGTAGCAGGGAGTTTTTTAGGTTCACGCATTGCACTCGTGCACGGATCGCAATTTGTGCGATGGGTTTTTATTTTTGTGGTGACGCTATTGATTTTAAAAACTGGATTTGGCGCACTGGGGCATTGATTAATTTAATTAGCGCGGGCAATTTTTATCACGGCCGTATTGGCAGAGCTGGTTTTTACAGCTGCAGGCGGCGCCTCTGGTGGCGCTTCATTTTTGGGTGGCCAAGGCATATTGGACAATTCGCGCGGTTTGCCAATCGGGCGGGTTGCCAAACCTTTTTTAACAGCTTCAATATCTTCTATAGACGGATATTGTTTCATCAAAATAAAATCAAAAATTCGTCTCGCAATAGGTGCTGCATTTTGCGCACCAAATCCAGCGTTTTCAACGACCATCGCAACCACAACCTTCGGATCTTCTGCTGGCGCATAAGCCATATATAAAGCATGATCTCTCATGCGCTCATCAATTTGTGAAGCGTTGTATTTTTCGTTTTGCTTTACAGTAAAAACCTGTGCTGTACCCGTTTTGCCTGCGCTAACATAGGTGGCACCGACAAAACTCGACGCCGATGTGCCTTCAATATTGACGCCCACCAATGCTTTTTTAATGATGTCAATGTTTTCTTGATTCAGGGTCAATTGTTCAACGGGCTCTTTGGCAACGGGCGTTGCTTGTTTGGTTTCAACGTCAACCACTTCTCTGACCAAATGTGGTTTCATCTTGATGCCGTTGTTGACCACGATGGCTGTGGCTTGAGCCAATTGCAAAATCGTAAAGCTGTTGTAACCCTGTCCAATTCCAAGTGAGATGGTTTCACCCGAATACCATCGTTGCTGCTCTGGTTTTTTATAGTTTGTTTTTTTCCACTCGGTCGATGGCAAAATTCCATGCGACTCGCCCAAGATGTCGATGCCAGTGAGCTGTCCAAACCCCAAGGGCTTCATTTGATCGTGAATCAAATCAACGCCCATGTCTCGCGCCAGCAAATAGTAATATGTGTCACATGATTGAACAATTGATTTATACATATCGACAGAGCCGTGACCGCCTTCTTTGTCATCACGAAATCGATGATTGCCAAACATAAAATAACCAGGGTCAGAAATAAATTGTGAGGGCGTGCGTTTTCCCGTTTGCAATGCCGCCAAAGACATGAATGGCTTGTAAGTGGAGCCTGGTGGATAAGTTCCGCGCAATGCACGATTAAGCAAAGGTTTATCTAAGGACTCGTTGAGTACGGCCCAGTTTTCGGAATCGATGCCTTCGACAAATAAATTAGGATCGAAGGTGGGTTTGCTAACAAATGCCAAGACCTCGCCAGTTTTGGGATCAATGGCAACCAATGCGCCACGGCGATTGCCGTATAAATCTTCCACCAATTTTTGGAGCTTGATGTCGATGGACAAAACCACAGTGTTACCAGGTGTTGCCAGGCTGCTTCTCAGACGCCGAACTGCACGACCGCCTGCTGAGGTTTCCATTTCATGAACACCTGTTATGCCATGCAATTGGGTTTCATAACTTTGTTCAACGCCTAATTTGCCAATATAGTCGGTGCCTCTGTAATTGGCTTCGTCTTCTGAGCCCGCTAGTTTTTCTTTTTCGCTGGCGTTGATACGACCAATGTAACCAATCACGTGGCTTGCCAATTCACCATATGGATAATTTCTAAATAGTCTCGCTTTGATTTCAATGCCAGGAAAGCGATAGCGTTGCGCGGCAAAGCGCGCCACTTCCTCATCGCTCAAGCGTGTTCGTATCGGCACCGATTCAAAACTTTTAGATTCTTCGCGTAACTTTTTAAATCGACGTCGATCGCGCCCCTGAATGTCAATTACTTCGGCGAGTTGATCGATGACTTCTTCTATTGGCGCCATCACTTTTGATGCGGTGATCTCTAATGTGTAAGCTGAATAGTTGGTCGCCAGCACAATGCCATTTCTATCCATGATGACGCCACGATTGGGGACGATGGGCACAATTGCAGTTCGATTGCTTTCTGCTTGTTCATTCAGATCTTCGTAGCGCCAAAGTTGCAAATAAACTAATCGTGCAAACAATAAAAAAAAGGCCAACAACACCACAAAAGTAACAATCAGCGCCCGCCCTCTGTAGCGACGCAAATCAACTTCAACATCGCGCATTAAATTCATAGCGGTCGATTCTCATCAGGATTGGGAGCTCGCCTTTGTGGGGCTAATAAAAGCGCGGTCACCATCGGCCAAAAAATTGCTTGAATGATTGGAGCAAATATCAGCGTCCATCCTGGAAACAATCCGCCCGCAGACAGCCGCACAATTAATTCGAGCAGATGACAAATTGCAAACACAGGCAAGACCTGCATCGCTTGAGAAGACACACTAAACCACAACAGCCGACGATGAATCATCTTTGCTAAAAATCCTTGAGCAGTGAATGAAAGCGCGTGTTGTCCCAACAATGATGATTGATGCACATCCAACAATAAACCCAAAACAAATGCTGTGCCAATACCCACGCGCATGGGTTGATGAACAGCCCAAAACACCAAAACAACGGCAACAAAGTCGGGCATCCACGCTGCATTGCCTGTAAAGGCCATGCTCAACAACATGTCGATTAAAAAAACAAAGACAAGACTGAAAATAATAAACAGTTGATTAGCTGGCAACAACAGTTGATGGCCACGTGGCATGATCATCGACGGCCCCCTCTGGCTTGCAAGGGGACTTGTTTTTCAGCCGCGGGGCGAGGTGGCAAATCAGTGCCTACGGGTTCGAGAACCATCACCAGTCTCGCACCTTGGGCATGCGCCAATGGTTCGCACAAAATACGCGCAAACACCGTATCTGCTCTGCGCTCAACTTTGCTCACCTTTGCAACCATCACACCCGCAGGGTAAACACCATCCACACCACTGGTTGTCAAAATGTCTCCTACTTCAATATCTGCATTAGTCGCCATGTAGCGCAACTCCATCAAAGGTGCGCCGCCAGCTTCGCCAAATGCGACACCTCTTGCACCCGTGCGAGTATTTAACACAGGAATGGAATGCTCTTTATCAATCACCAAGGTTGCTTCACTCACCAACGGATACACACGCGTGATTTGTCCCAAAATACCAAGCTCATCCATCACTGGAGAGCTGAGTTTGATTCCTTGCGCACTGCCTTTATTTAAAATAAATTTTCGCGTGTAGGGATCGGGCGCGTCGTAAATGACTTGCGCAATCACACCACTGCTGTTTTGTCTTTCGCTCAACGCTAAGAGTTGACGCAATTGTTGATTTTCTAATTGCAATTGTTCAACTTGAGTGGCTCTCACAGACAGTTTGAGCAATTGAATTTTGGACGAAGCCACTTGCGCTTGCGAATTATCTCTGGATTCAAAATATTGGATGCTTCCTTCCCACAACTCAATGGGTTGCCTGGCCATCCACTGAACGGGATATAACACCATCGATAAGGACCAGCGAATCGGCTGTATCAATGTGTAACGCACATCGGCAAACATCAACAATGCCGATAAGGCGCTAAAAAAAATAAGTTTGGTGAGTGCCGACGGCCCTTGTTTAAAAAAGGGTGGGGGTGAACTCTCTAAAGTGCCGAGTGCCATATGCTCGGTGAGATTTACTCGCTGGTGAAGATGGACCCTAAGCGCTCCATACGCTCTAGAGCCAAACCACAACCGCGAACAACGCAAGTTAAGGGGTCTTCTGCAACCAAAACAGGAAGGCCTGTTTCTTCAGCCATTAAACGATCAAGGTCGCGCAACAAAGCGCCGCCGCCTGTGAGCATCATGCCGCGCTCAGCAATGTCAGCACCGAGTTCGGGAGGCGTTTGCTCCAACGCATTTTTGACGGCGGAAACAATGTTGTTGAGCGGATCGGTGAGCGCTTCTAATATTTCGTTGGAAGAAATGGTGAACGAGCGCGGTACGCCCTCAGATAAATTGCGACCCTTGACTTCCATTTCACGCACTTCGCTGCCTGGAAACGCAGATCCAATTTTCTTTTTGATGGCTTCTGCTGTGGGCTCGCCAATGAGCATACCGTAGTTGCGTCGGATGTAATTGATGATGGCCTCGTCAAACTTATCGCCACCGACACGAACGCTACCCTTGTAGACCATGCCGCCCAATGAAATCACGCCCACTTCGGTGGTGCCGCCACCGATATCGACCACCATGGAGCCGGATGCGTCACTGACAGGCAATCCTGCACCAATCGCGGCGGCCATGGGTTCTTCAATAAGATACACCTCAGAGGCTCCAGCGCCCAATGCAGACTCGCGAATCGCGCGTCGCTCAACTTGCGTCGATCCACAGGGCACACAAATGATGATGCGAGGACTGGGTTTGAGGACCGAGCGGGGGTGAACCATCTTGATGAATTGCTTGAGCATTTGCTCGGTGACGGTGAAATCGGCAATCACGCCGTCTTTCATGGGGCGAATGGCTTCGATGTTGCCAGGCACTTTGCCCAACATGGCTTTGGCCTCGTGACCAACCGCCTGAATGGTTTTTTTGCCCTGTGGTCCGCCTTCGTGGCGAATGGACACGACCGAAGGCTCGTCAAGCACAATGCCTCGATCTCTAACGTAGATCAAAGTGTTGGCGGTTCCTAAATCGATAGCTAAATCGGTTGAAAAATACCGACGAAATGCTCCAAACATCACAATCCTCTCAGGGCAATTATTTCAAGCGCAAAGGCGAGATAATAACCGATGGGTCTGCATCCATCCCGTTTTAACGATCTTTTATTTGGAAATTTCTGAACATGTCTCTCAATCCGCAAGATATACAACGCATTGCCAATTTGGCACGCTTGTCCTTGGATGAATCGCAAAGCAAGCGTATGCGCGAACAAATCAATGGTTTTTTTGATTTGGTCACACAAATGCAAGACATCAACACAGAGGGCATCGAACCCATGTCGCACCCCGTGGATTTGATGCAATTGCAAACCCTGCGCCTGCGCGATGATGTCGCGAGTGAGCCAAACCACCGCGAAACTAATCAGCGCAGCGCTCCAGCAGTTGAGCGTGGTTTGTTTTTAGTACCGAAAGTGATTGAATAAGCCATGGATGAATTGAATCGCAGTGGCGTCGCCGAGCTCGCCCAACAATTGCGCAACAAAAAAATAAGCGCTGTCGAGTTATCACAACATTTTTTAAAACGTGCACAAGCCGATCAACACGGTAGTTTTTTGCAAAATGGTTTTAATGAAGAGGCCACCTTCCGACAAGCGCGCGAGGCTGATGCATTGATTGCCAAGGGTGATGCCTCACCTCTTTTAGGTGTACCCATTGCGCACAAAGATATTTTTGTGACCCAAGATTTTGTTACCACTGCAGGCAGTCAAATGCTCAACGGTTACCAATCGCCATTTGATGCGACAGTGGTGCGCAATTTAGGCGTGGGTCATGGCGGTGCTGGCATGGTCACCATCGGCAAACTCAATTGCGATGAGTTTGCAATGGGCTCATCCAACGAAAACTCCGCCTACAGTGTGGTTAAAAATCCGTGGGATGCATCGCGCATACCCGGTGGATCCTCAGGTGGTAGTGCGGCGGCGGTTGCCGCTTGCG
Organism: Betaproteobacteria bacterium; assembly: GCA_009921265.1. Lineage (GTDB taxonomy): Bacteria > Pseudomonadota > Gammaproteobacteria > Burkholderiales > Burkholderiaceae_C > Limnohabitans. The sequence goes on from RFYV01000014.1 coordinate 19,464, forward strand.
TTGTGCCTGCAGCCACGGGTACCGACACAGGCGGATCGATTCGACAGCCAGCGAGTTTTTGTGGCATCACAGGCATCAAACCAACCTACGGTCGTGCGTCTCGATATGGAATGATTTCTTACGCATCGAGCTTGGATCAAGCAGGTCCCATGGCACGCAGCGCGCAAGATTGTGCTTTATTGCTGAGCTCCATGTGTGCGCCGGATTTAGATCGCGACTCCACATCATTGGATATTGCTCGCGAAGATTTCTCAAAAAATTTGATGACACCCTTAAAGAGCGCAGGAAAAAATGGCGCGCTCAAAATTGGCGTGCCACATGAGTGGTCCATGGGTACAACTGCACGTGGCAAAGCAAAACAAATCGATGAGTCCATATCCCTGAATATTTCTAACGCTTTAAAACAATTGCAACAATCAGGCGCGCAATTGGTCGAAATCGATTTGCCACACGCGCATTTGGCCATTCCTGTGTACTACATCATCGCGTCTGCAGAAGCCAGTTCCAACCTGAGTCGTTTTGATGGTGTCAAATTTGGTCACCGCACGTCGTCGCCTGTTGATCTAATCGACATGTACAAAAAAACACGCACCGAAGGTTTTGGCGATGAAGTGCTGCGTCGCATCATGATTGGTGCTTATGTGTTGTCGCACGGTTATTACGACGCGTATTATTTGAAAGCACAAAAAATTCGCAGGCTTATCGCCAAAGATTTTGAAGCTGCTTTTCAAGCGTGCGATGTGATTGCGGGGCCAGTTGCGCCAACCGTGGCTTGGAAATTAGGTGACAAAGCAGATGACCCTGTCGCGAATTATTTGGCCGATATCTTTACCTTGCCCGCGTCATTGGCAGGTTTGCCAGGCATGAGTATTCCTGTGGGGCTTGATGGTGCAAACATGCCCATTGGCATGCAACTCATTGGTAACTATTTATACGAATCGTTGTTGCTCAATGTGGCTCATCAATTTCAAACCATCACCTCGCACCACACGCTCAAAGCAGGAGGTGTTGTATGAGCACCAAACTTGTTCAAGGCTATGAAGTGGTGATTGGTTTTGAAACCCACGCTCAGCTGTCGACTCAAAGCAAAATTTTTAGTCGCGCGCCGATTGCATTTGGTGCAGAGCCCAATACACAAGCATGCGCCGTTGATTTGGCATTGCCAGGCACTTTGCCCGTGATGAATAAAGGTGCGGTTGAACGCGCCATTCAATTGGGTTTGGCTTTGGGCTCACACATCGCGCCAAAAAGTATATTTGCCAGAAAAAATTATTTTTATCCCGATTTACCCAAGGGCTATCAAATCAGTCAATTTGAAATTCCTGTGGTGCAAGGTGGTGAGGTTTCTTTTTTCTTAAATGACGAAAAGAAAACTGTGCGATTGGTGCGTGCGCATTTGGAAGAAGATGCTGGCAAATCTTTACATGAAGATTTTGTTGGCATGACGGGAATTGATTTGAATCGCGCGGGCACGCCGCTCTTAGAAATAGTGACCGAACCTGACATGCGCTCGAGCGATGAGGCCGTTGCCTACGCTAAAGAGTTGCACAAAATCGTCACATGGATTGGTATTTGTGATGGCAATATGCAAGAAGGATCGTTTAGATGCGACGCCAATGTATCGGTGAGAAAGCCAGGTGCTGAGATGGGCACACGGCGTGAAATAAAAAATCTCAACAGTTTTAAATTCATGCAACAAGCCATCGACTTTGAGGTGCGTTGGCAAATCGATCAAATCGAAGATGGTCAAGCCATTCAACAAGCCACTGTTTTGTTCGATCCCGATACGGGTGAGACGCGTGCCATGCGCACCAAAGAAGATGCCGCCGATTACCGTTATTTTCCAGACCCAGATCTACCCCCCTTGGTCATTGACGAGGAATGGATTGCACGTGTTCGCTCTGAGATGCGCGAATTGCCTCGCGTGATGGCAGAACGATTTGTACGTGACTACGGTTTGCCCGAATACGACGCAGCAATGCTCACGCAAAGTCAACAAATGGCAGTTTATTTTGAAGCTGTTGCCAAGGCTTGTAGTCAAGCCAAGTTAGCCAGCAACTGGATCATGGGCGACTTGTCGCGCCGACTCAACGCGCAAGAGATGACGTTTGAACAAATGCCAATTAAAGCAGCCACGCTCGCATTGTTGATCACACGCATTCAAGACGGCACCCTCTCCAATAATGCAGGCAAACAAGTGTTGGATGCATTGTGGGTAGAGGGCGGCGATGTGGACACCATCATCGTTTCTAAAGGCCTCAAACAAATGAACGACACGGGCGCGCTTGAAACAATTGTTGACGAAGTGATTGCGTCCAACGCAGACAACGTCGCACAATTGAGAGCGGGCAAAGAAAAAGCGTTCAACGCATTGGTGGGTCAGGTGATGAAGGCCAGCAAAGGTAAAGCCAATCCACAGAAAGTGAACGATCTACTCAAGATAAAGTTAAGTTGATGACACACAAACCTCATCTTGTATTGTTGCCCGGCCTCATGTGCAACGACGTGTCATGGCAACCCGTGCTGGATCAACTGCATGCACACGCCACCTGCCAATTGATCGACCACGGCAACGCTAATACTTTAGTGCAAATGGCCGAGCATGTTTCAAAAGTGGCGCCGCCGCAATTTTGTATGGCAGGTCACTCCATGGGCGGACGCGTTGCATTGCAAGTGTGCCGACTCGTGCCCCATCGTATTCAAAAACTGGCGCTCATGGGAACGGGTTATCACGCATTGCCTGCGGGGCAAGAAGGCATCGATGAAAAAAACAAACGACAATCTTTTTTAGACTTGGCACAAACCAAAGGTGTTCGTCGATTAGCCATTGCTTGGGTGCAAGGCATGGTCTCACCAGAACACCTCAAAGATGCAGCGCTGATTGAGCGCATCGTACAAATGTTTGAAACAAAATCTGCTGACATTTATGGGTATCAAGTGAATGCGTTGTTGACGCGCCCTGATGCAACCGATGTTTTAAAAAACTTGAACATGCCAACTTGCGTGGTGACCGGCGAATTTGATTCATGGGCGACACCGGAACAACACCAAGAAATTTGTGATCTGATTCCTTCAAAACCCCAACTCAATGTAATTAAAGATTCGGGGCATATGATGATGATGGAAAACCCGCAGGGGACCTTGGACGTTTTGGTGAAGTGGTTGCGAGGGTGAGCTTTTTGCAAAAAGAAAATTAGACTAAACCCCATACTGCTCTCTATACCCTTGCACGGCTTGTAAATGTTTTTTCATCGCATCACCGCCTTGCGACGACAAATAACCCACCAAATCATCCAATTGCGCAATAGTACACACGTGCATACCCAAGTGTGCTTTCACATATTGAACAGCGCTGTAATTCACATCTTTGATTGAACCGTCGGCAGATTTTTCTGTCGCCATTTCTTGCCGATCCAATGCAATTGCAACTGCGTGCGCTTTAGCACCTGCCGCTTCTATCAAAGCAATGGATTCGCGCACCGCAGTTCCTGCGCTCATTACATCGTCAACAATCAATACGCGACCCTTTAAGGGTGCACCCACCAATTGGCCGCCTTCGCCGTGGTCTTTGGCTTCCTTGCGGTTGTACACAAAGGGCACATTTTTTCCCAATCGTGCCAATTCGATGGCAACAGCCGCACCCAATGGAATGCCTTTGTATGCAGGACCAAATATCATGTCAAACTCGATGTTGCTTTGCATGAGGCTTTGCGCGTAAAACTCTGACAATTTGCCCAAACTCGCGCCATCGTCAAATAATCCCGCATTAAAAAAATAAGGGCTCAGGCGGCCCGCTTTGGTTTTAAACTCACCAAATTGAAGCACGCCGCAATCCAACGCGAACTGCACAAATTGTTGCGCCAATGCATTGTTGGTTTGTTTTTTTTCATTCATGGGGACGTCCTTGTTCAAACTCACCAGTCTCAACCTCAACGGGATTCGTTCTGCAGCACGCAAAGGCGTGCAATCGTGGGTCGAGCGTGTCAAACCAGATTGTATGTGCGTGCAAGAACTCAAAGCACAAGCCGATGACGTGATTGGCACTTTTGATTCCATGACCAACTTGCAAGGCTATTTTCATTTCGCACAAAAAAAAGGCTATTCGGGTGTTGGCATTTACACCAAGCACACGCCGAGCGATGTGATCGTTGGTTTTGATGGTGGCGAGTTTGACGACGAGGGGCGTTATGTGGAATTGCGTTTCGACACACCCACGCGCAAATTTTCTATCATCAGCAGTTATTTTCCAAGCGGCTCGTCGGGCGAAGACCGACAAGATGCCAAATATCGTTTTTTAGATGCGATGGGGCCGCACTTGCTCGCCCTTCGTGAACAACGCGAATTTATTTTGTGCGGCGACATCAACATTGCGCACCAAGAAATCGATTTGAAAAATTGGCGCAGCAATCAAAAGAACAGTGGCTTTTTACCACAGGAACGCGCGTGGATGACGCAATTGATTGCAGACTCCAAAGTGCTCGACGTCTATCGACAACTGCATCCGGACACCACCAACGCTTGTTACACCTGGTGGAGTAATCGCGGACAAGCCTACACCAACAACGTGGGCTGGCGTTTGGATTACCACTTGGCGACAGCGTCAATAGGACGTACCGCCAAGCTTGCAGAAGTTTTTAAGGATGAGCGCTTTTCGGATCACGCACCGATTACGATTGACTACGAGTTTAAATTTTAAATCTCATTCATGTCCGCCCCCTTTTGTATGGCACTTGTAACTCAATACAACTGCACGGGGTCTCGAATATGCCGTATATAACAAATTCCAAAGTTTTGAAACAACAATTTTTTTATCTTTTAATTCATCATGAATTTGTTGCATCACCAATGTTTCATAGGGGTTAGCAATCGCTGTGATACGCGCTGTAAAATTAACGCCCTGGCCGTAGACATTCAATTTGTTTTTGTAGATTAATGAGCAATGAACACCGACCCCGAGCTCAATCGCCTCCTTGTTGGTTTTAATCGTTGAAGCTAATTGTTGAATTTAAATACTTGCGTTGACCGCATTTGCAACGGAGTCAAAACCAGCAAAAATCCGTCACCCAAGCTTTTAATCATGTCGCCTTGATTTTTAGTAACAATGCGCTTGGACACATGGACGAGCAGTTGTTGACACAGTGTAATGGCGTGGGTTTCATGAAGAGTCATCCACCGCACAGACTCTACCCAATCGACAATCACAGCATTTTTGTAATAGCGCCTCAATAAAAGCGGGCCTTGTTGCAAATTGCCGCTAGGCGCAATTGGACGAGCAACAGTTAAATCGGTTGAAAGCATATTGATGAAGTGTGAGTTAAATATCACTCCACTTTATGCTTGTCAGACCAAATAAGAAGAGAAAAACTTAAATACTTTGTATGTTTAACTTAACAACGGTTTGCACTTATTGTTTTATCATTTGCCCTTGTGTTGCTTTTTGAAAAAGGGGCAACACCTTGTCCATGTTGGCTTGCATTTCTTGAATGCGCGAACTTCCTGCAGGATGTGTACTCATCCACTCGGGGGGCGCATTGGTATTGTTGGCCGACATTTTGTTCCACAATGAAATGCCAGCGCGCGGATCAAAGCCCGCACGCGCACCCAACTCCATGCCAACCAAATCAGCTTCTGTTTCATCTTCTCTGCTAAATTTAAGCGTCAACAAGTTAGCTCCACCACGCGCCACCATATCAGTTAGACGTGGATCAATACCAAAAAGTCCAGAAATAATCGCGCCGCCAATTCTGCTAGCGCCCTCTGTTGCAATACCTTTACCCATGCGCTCGCGTGCGTGTTCACGTAATGCATGTGCAACTTCATGGCCCATCACCATAGCCACCTCATCATCCGTTAGCTCTAGTTTTTTGAGAATGCCGCTAAAAAATGCAATTTTTCCGCCCGGCATACAAAAAGCATTCACTTGATTGGAGCCAATCAAATTAATTTCCCACTTCCAAGTTTTTGCGCGCGGATTCCATTCATAACTGTGCGGAATGATTTTTTGAGCAATCTCACGCAGTCGAATCACTTGTGGATTGGTTTCTGACGCCAAAGCATTTTGTTTGTTCGCTTGCTGAAGTAATTGTTGATATTGTTGTCTCGCTGAGCCTTCAAGCTCTTCTGCAGGTACAAATTTCGCAAACGCCGATGACTTACCGACCTCCACACCCTCACGCGCATTTGCTAGATTGGGAAGCAAGCCAACACCCGCCATACAAAAGGCGCAACGGTGTAAAAGTTGGCGTCGATTCATTATTGAAAGTATATTAAAAAAATAATTACCAAAAACAACAACAAGATAGGAAAATGTCCATTATGGTAGAAAACGCAAAACCCGTCATCACGACAAGCCCTATATCTTGGGTTAAAACAATTCTTATTTATTTAGAGCCCGCAAGTTTACGCATGCTCAGTTTGGGATTTTCTGCAGGATTGCCTCTTTTGCTTGTTTTGGGGACCTTAAGTTTTAGACTTCGAGAAGCGGGTATTGATCGAGGCACCATTGGTTTTTTGAGTTGGGTCGGTTTGGCCTATGCATTCAAATGGTGTTGGGCACCGCTGGTCGATCGCATGCCTTTTCCGTTACTCACGCATTACTTAGGACGACGCAGAAGTTGGCTTCTCTTTTCTCAAATTTTGGTTGCAGCGGGTTTGTTGGGCATGGCTTTTCATGACCCCCAACAATCGCTTTCAACTCTGGTCGTTTGGGCTGTGGTGGTTGCGTTTGGTTCTGCAACGCAAGACATAGCCCTAGATGCATTTCGCATTGAATCGGCTCGAGCTGAAGTTCAAGCCGCCTTAGCCGCAAGTTATCAAGCGGGTTATCGCATCGCCATGATTTGGGCTGGCGCAGGTGTTTTATGGATTGCAGCCAGTCAAGAAGTTGCAAGTGCGGGCTTATATCAACAAACTGCATGGCAATGGGCTTACTGTGTGATGTCTGCATCCATGTTGGTTGGCATTGTCACCGTTCTTTTTTCGATCGAACCTATGCGTATCGAAATACCGCAAGCACGCAACTTCCAAGAATGGTTACATGGCGCATTGATTGAACCGTTTGCAGATTTTTTAAATCGCTATCGATGGCACGCTGTATTGGTTCTCAGTTTAATCGCCATGTACCGAATCAGCGATGTGGTGATGGGTATCATGGCCAATCCTTTTTATGTCGACATGGGTTACACCAAAGCGGAGGTGGCAGCCGTCACCAAAATTTATGGCGTTATGATGACGCTTGTCGGCGCATTTGTGGGTGGAGCGATGGCATTGCGCTGGGGTGTGATGCGCATATTGATGCTCGGCGCGATATTAAGTGCTTTTAGCAATTTGTTATTTGCTTGGTTAAGTTTTCATGGCCATGATGTGCATGCACTCATTCTTGTTGTGTCTGCAGATAACCTCAGCAGTGGTATTGCCTCTGCGGCATTTATTGCTTATTTGTCTTCTCTCACCAATGTTCAATACTCAGCAACGCAGTACGCCATGTTCAGCTCGCTCATGCTCTTGCTTCCCAAATTTTTAGCTGGCTTTTCTGGTGCTTATGTGGATGCGCAAGGCTATCCATCATTTTTTGTGGCCACCGCTTTATTGGGATTGCCCGTTTTAATTTTGGTGGCTTTAGCCTCGCGATATGGTCAAGCCATTGCACTACAGAAAAAATAAAACTTTATCCGTGCGAATGCACGTGCTCGCCCTCTTTGAGTTGATACACCGTGCTGCAATACGGGCATTTGCCTTGACCTGTTTTTGCAATATCTAAATAAACTTTGGGGTGGCTGTTCCACAATTTCATATCCGCTTTAGGGTTGGGGCAAAAAATGCCCCCGTGCCCATTGAGATCTTTGGCTAGTAATTGAACCGATTCACTCATTAAATATTTCTCCTGATGCGTAAGCCATCAAACCAGTGTGAGCCAGTGTGCGTATTTGGGATTGCGTCCATTCACAATATCAAAAAACGCCGATTGAATTTTTTCGGTGATGGGGCCACGACTACCCGCACCAATTTCGATGCGATCCAACTCGCGAATTGGTGTCACCTCAGCAGCTGTTCCGGTAAAGAATGCTTCATCGCTGATATAAATTTCGTCACGCGTGATGCGTTTTTGCACGATCTCAAGACCTAAGTCTTTGGCAATATGAAAAACCGTGTTGCGTGTGATGCCGTTGAGCGCGCCAGCCGATAAGTCTGGCGTATAAATGACTCCGCCTTTGACAACAAAAATATTTTCGCCGGCACCTTCAGAAACAAAACCCGATGAATCGAGTAACAAGGCCTCGTCATAACCATCGTCTAAAGCCTCCATATTGGCTAAAATTGAATTGGTGTAATTGCTCACCGCCTTGGCTTGAGTCATCGTGATGTTGACATGGTGACGTGTGTAACTGCTGGTTTTAACGCGAATGCCGCGTTTCATTCCTTCTTCGCCCAAATAAGCGCCCCACTCCCATGCAGCAACCATCACATGAATCGTGTTGCCTTTGGGGGACACGCCCAATTTTTGTGAGCCAATCCAAGTGAGGGGTCGGATGTAGCCGCTTTCTAATTTGTTTTCACGCACCACTTGTCGTTGTGCTTCATTGACTTGCTCAGGTGTGAATGGAATTTTCATGCGCAAAATTTTTGCACTATTAAAAAATCTTTCGGTATGCTCGGCCATTCTAAAAATGGCAGTGCCTTTGTTTGTTTTATAAGCGCGTACACCTTCGAATGCGCCGCAACCGTAGTGAAGCGTATGCGACAACACGTGAATTTTGGCGTCACGCCAATCTACGAGTTGTCCATCCATCCAAATTTTGCCATCGCGATCGGCCATGGAAGGGGGCATTGCAGTCATGGGAATCCTTTCTTGCAACCAACAAGGTTACATCAATGAGTTTGATTTGATTTTACGACCCCAAAGAAACTTGTTGTGTCTCGGACGAGGTGCCGTCAGGCTCGGGCGTGGGTCGCACCAGTTGCCACTCTTTGAGCAGTCCGTCAACAAAAGTGCAGGTCACCACAGATTGTGTGCCGTCGGTCCAGGTGAAGACTTCGGGCTGTTCGTGAAATGGGGTTTGAAGCTTACCTAAGCTACGCGTCATTGCAATCACATGCATCAAATTATCGCCTGCTTTTAGTTTGGCATTGAGCATGACGGCGCTATCGACAAAGCCCACGGGGCGATTGGCGGCTCTTAGCATGGTTTTGATCATACGCGTGATGTAGAGAAGCGCCCACATCACCAGGCCAGAGCCCACAAATGCAACGCCCATCCATTGAGACGAACTCCATCCTGCATAAAACAGAACAGCGACGCCGATTGGAATTAATATTTTTTTATAATTCATCACCTGATTGTCTCAGCCTCTACGCTATCATTTTGATTAATTTTGATTTCTAACCCATTGAATGGCTTCTTCGATGCGCTCGATCGCATGAATTTCTACACCTTCAATCGGCTTTTTAGGCGCGTTGGCTTTGGGAATCAACGCTTTTGAAAAGCCCAATTTTGCCGCCTCTCTAAGTCGTTCTTGTCCCCTTGGTGCAGGGCGCACTTCGCCAGCAAGTCCTACCTCACCAAAGGCAACGAATCCTGTGGGCAACGGCTTGCCACGCAAACTGCTTTGTATAGCCAACAACACAGCCAAATCTGCTGCGGGCTCGGAAATACGAACGCCACCCACTGCATTAACAAAAACATCTTGATCCATACACTCCACGCCTGCGTGTCGATGAAGCACGGCGAGCAACATGGCCAATCGATCGCGCTCGAGTCCAACACTCAATCGTCGCGGACTCGGCCCCCCTGCATCGAGCAATGCTTGAATTTCAACCAACATCGGTCGAGTGCCTTCTAAGGTCACCAAAACACAACTGCCAGGCACAGGCTCTTTGTGTTGACTCAAAAAAATAGCGCTGGGATTACTTACGCCCTTAAGTCCTTTTTCGGTCATTGCAAAAACACCGATTTCATTGACTGCACCAAATCTATTTTTAATGGCTCTGACCAATCGAAAACTCGAATGCGTTTCACCTTCAAAATACAAAACCGTATCGACCATATGCTCAAGCACGCGCGGCCCAGCCAATGCGCCTTCTTTGGTCACGTGCCCCACTAACACCACGCTCACGCCGCTTGATTTAGCCATTCGTGTGAGATGCGCCGCACACTCTCGCACTTGCGCAACAGATCCTGGGGCGCTGGTGAGTTGATCGGAATAAACGGTTTGTATGGAATCAATCACCGCAACATGCGGTTGTTGTGATTCAAGCGTTGCTAAAATTTTTTCTAATTGTGTTTCTGCAAGAACAGATACTTGGCTGTTGTCCAAACCCAATCGCCGTGCACGCAAGGCCACTTGCGCACCCGATTCTTCACCAGTGACGTACAAGGTTTTTTGACCCGTTCGTTGCAACCCATCAAGTGCTTGCAATAGCAAAGTGGATTTGCCAATACCTGGATCACCGCCAATCAACACCACACCGCCCTGCACAATTCCGCCACCGAGCACACGGTCTAATTCTTCTTGCCCCGTTGGTGTTCGATCTACGTCTTGCGCTTCAATCGACGACAAACTGGCCACTTCACTTGAGGGTGCGAGGCCTGACATTGCGCTGTATCTGTTTTTGCTGGCTCCTGCCATTTGCGCCGCAGTCTCGACCAAGGTGTTCCACGCATTGCAATGCGGACATTTGCCCAACCACTTGTGACTGATGCCACCGCATTCCGTACACGAATAAAAGGATTTTTCTTTTGCCATCCCCTAAGTGTAGAGGCTGCGCACAGGATAAAGGACAATATGCTTTGATTGACAAAGACGAATGTAATGTGTGACTGATTCACCAACCCCCACCGCACTCACCGCGATGACACCTTTTGAGCGTCGGTCTGGATTTTCATTAGCGAGTATTTACGCCCTTCGAATGCTGGGCCTATTCATGGTTCTTCCCGTGTTTATGCTCGACGCGCGCCATTACGAAGGCGGCAACAACACATCCGACGTCGGTTTGGCGATGGGTTTATATGGCTTGGTGCAGGCGGCGCTTCAAATCCCCTTTGGCGTGGCCGCTGATCACTGGGGTCGCAAGCGCGTGATTTATTTAGGACTGGTTTTATTTGCTATCGGCAGCTTGGTGGGTGCCCTGGCTACATCGGTCACTGGCTTGGCTTGGGCGCGTGCATTACAGGGGGGGGGCGCTATTTCTGCCGCGGTGACCGCCTTGTTGGCGGATCAAACTCGAGATGAGGTGCGAACCAAAGGCATGGCGCTCATCGGTGGCAGCATTGGTTTGATGTTTGCCTTGTCCTTGGTCTTGGGCCCATTTTTGGCAGGCATCGGCGGCCTAAAAACAATTTTTATTGTTACTATTTTTTTGGCACTCAGTGGTTTGTGCATCGTGCGTTGGTGGACGCCAGTTGAACCAGAACCACCTCAAAACAAAGATCGAATTGAGTTTTCAGAGTTGGTACTCCTGCTTTCTCACAAAGATTTGCTCAGGCTCGATTTGGGTGTTTTTGTTTTGTATGCCGTTCAACTCGCGACATGGGTGTCGCTCCCCGCTTTGATTTCGCAAGCGGGCATTGAGCCTTCCCAACAAGGATGGGTTTATTTGCCAACCGTCTTGATGTCGTTTGTTGTGATGGGCGCCACTTTATTTCCTATGGAAAGACGCGGTTTATTGCGGCCTTTATTTTTGGGCTCTATTGCTTTGGTTATTTTTGTTCAACTGGGTTGGTTTTATTTGTCGCTGGGCAGTATCAACATTGTGTCTTTATCCATTTTTTTGTTTTTATTTTTTTGTGGCTTCAATATTTTGGAGGCGAGCCAACCCAGCTTGGCCTCTCGCCTTGCGCCTGTTCGCGCGCGTGGTGCGGCCTTAGGCGTCTACAACACCTTGCAATCCTTGGGAATATTTGCTGGCGCGGCTGTTGGCGGCTGGGTGGCGAGTAACTGGGGCGCTCAAGGGGTTTTCTTAACCTGCACCGTCTTTTTGACGCTTTGGCTGGTTTTGGCTTGGCCCATGGTTTTTGTGCGCAAGGACACACTTCAAACGGACCGAGCTCACTGATTTAAATATTCAATGCGCGTCTAAAACACGCATAATTGATGCATTCTTGATTTCTACACACGAGGTAAATATGGCATCTGTCAACAAAGTAATTCTCATCGGCAACTGTGGCCGCGACCCCGAAGTTCGTTATCTGCCCAGCGGACAAGCGGTTGCCAACGTTAGCATTGCAACGTCAACCAAACGCAAAGACAAAACATCGGGTGAAACCATCGAAGACACCCAATGGCATCGTGTTACTTTTTACGATCGTTTAGCAGAAATTGCTGGCGAATACGTCAAAAAAGGTCGACCTATTTATGTCGAAGGTCGTCTCAAATACGGCACCTACACAGACAAAACCACGGGTGTTGAAAAAAACACAGTTGACATCATCGCAACCGAGTTACAACTCTTAGGTGGACGCGAAGGTGGTGGTGGTAGTGAAGAAGGCAATTACACGCGTCCTGCAAAAGCAGCAACTGGAGCACCTGCTGCTGCTCAAAAATCAGCCACACCCGCAGGCAAGTCTGGTTTTGACGACATGGACGACGATATTCCCTTTTAATTTTTAATTCTCGTCTCCCAACAAAAAAGTCCGCCAGCTTTCGCATGGCGGACTAAAGTCCAAGGAGACCCAATGAAAATTAACGGTTGTAGGCAGACTCACCGTGAGATGTGATGTCCAAACCTTCGCGCTCTTCTTCTTCAGTGACGCGCAAACCTATCACAATATCAACCAACTTGTATGCGATGAGTGAAACAACTGCTGACCAAATAACTGTTGTCATCACGCCTTGTAACTGAATCCAAACTTGGCCACTGATTGAATAGTCGGGGCTGGCTGCATTGGTCACGTAATCGAAGATGCCTGTTCCACCCAATGAAGGGGCAGCAAACACACCCGTTAATAGCGATCCAACAATACCGCCTACACCGTGAACGCCAAACACATCGAGTGAATCATCGGCACCGAGTATGCGCTTTAATCCGCTAACGCCCCACAGACACAACAAGCCCGCAACTAAACCAATGATGATGGCGCCCATGGGTCCAACAAATCCGCAAGCGGGTGTAATCGCAACCAAACCAGCTACGGCACCAGAAGCCGCACCCAACATCGATGCTTTACCTTTGGCCAATGCTTCGCCTGCAATCCAGCTGAGTGTTGCAGCAGCAGTTGCACCCAGTGTGTTGACGAATGCAAGTGCTGTTACACCGTTGGCTTCTAAGTTAGAGCCTGCATTGAAACCAAACCAACCCACCCACAACAAAGACGCGCCAATCATGGTGAGTGTGAGGCTGTGGGGAGGCATGGATTCACGTCCATAACCCACACGCTTGCCAACCATGTATGCACCAACTAAACCGGCCATCGCTGCATTGATGTGAACAACGGTTCCACCTGCAAAGTCCAAGGCACCTTTCGCCCACAACCAACCTGCTGCCGCTGTTACTTTTTCAAGTGAGGCTGCGTCAGTGATTGCGTCTGGGCCGTCCCAATACCAAACCATGTGTGCAATTGGCAAATAGCTGAAAGTGAACCACAACGCGCAGAACAACAACACTGCAGAGAACTTCATGCGCTCGGCAAATGAGCCCACGATCAACCCGCAAGTGATGGCTGCAAAACAAGCTTGGAATGCAGCAAAAATATATTCAGGAATGTAGACGCCTTTGCTAAATGTTGCAGCAACTGAGTCCGCATTGATTCCTTTGAAGAACAATTTATCAAACACGCCATAAAACGGATTGCCAGCAGTGAATGCAATGGTGTATCCATAAATCACCCAAAGAACATAAATCAATGTGGTGACAACGAAAACTTGCATCAACACTGACAACATATTTTTACTGCGAACCAATCCGCCGTAAAACAAAGCCAATCCTGGAATCGTCATCAAGATAACGAGAACAGTGGCCACAATCATCCAAGCGGTATCGCCTTTGTTAGGCACTGGAAGTGGTGCAGCTTCAGCGGCTTCTGCAGTCGCACCAGCGGCGGGGTCAGCAGGTGCAGCAGCTTTTGCGTCAGCAGCGGGAACCGTCGCAGCGGGTGCGGCTGCTGGGGATGTTTGCGCCATGACTGCGTTCATGCCAATGATCAGACTCAGTCCCAGCGCAAGGGAGGCAAGCAATTTTTTCATGATGAATTTCTTTCTCGTGGAATATCAGAGGGCTTCGTTACCGGTTTCACCGGTTCGAATACGTACAACTTGTTCAAGGTCGTACACAAAAATCTTTCCGTCACCGATCTTGCCGGTGCGAGCAGCGCCTTCGATCGCTTCGATGGCACGCTCTACGAGATCGCTCGCCACAGCCGCTTCGATCTTCACCTTGGGAAGAAAATCGACTACATACTCTGCACCGCGGTACAACTCGGTGTGACCTTTTTGTCGGCCAAAACCTTTGACTTCAGTAACAGTAATGCCTTGCACGCCAATGGCTGAGAGGGCTTCTCGCACCTCATCGAGCTTGAATGGCTTGATAACGGCCGTGATGAGTTTCATGAATGCTCCTTAAACGGAAATTGAATTAAAAGTTTTTCTTGATGCCAAAGACAACTGCGGTATCACCCATGTTTTTTGTAGGGGCCTTGCCGTCGTAAACAAATTGTGTAGCGTCAAAACCATGTAATTTTTTATAGTTGGTTCCGACCACTGTTGCACTCAAAACAGTGCCATTCATGTCTTTGTTAACGGCAATTGAAAAGTCGTTGTAACTATAGGATGGTGTTTTAGAAACATGCTTGAAGTACTGATCGCCAATATGAGGAACAATTGTTAAGCCATCACCCATATCGAGTGTATAGCTCAAATCCAAGTAACGGCTTCCTGACGTTGTAGTGCCGTCTGGATTTTTTTGACCAAACAATGGCCCAATACTATTTGACAACTTAGCAGTAAATGCACCATAACTGACAGCGCCATAAACCTCTAATGTGTTGGGGTTGTAGTAACTGCCAGCGCTTGAGTATTTATTACCAGGATAGTAATACTGCAACAGACCAAAATCTAAAGTTGTATCTTTGGCAACTTCTTTTTTGTATCCGCCATATAAATCAATCTCAAGTCCGCCTTTAAAGCCCGTCACGTTTGTAACGGCGGGAGAAGCCGTTTCTTGCGCATCTTTAATCCACTTAATGGTTGACGCCCAAGCACCCACATAAAAACCGCTGGTTGACACAAAGTCAACACCGCCTTGAAGGGCTGGCTGTTTACGTGATTGAGAAATACCTCTGTAACGATAGTCAGTTACAGCACCCATGTTGTAGGTGAGTGAGTCAGCAGGTACTGCTGGGGCGGGTGTTTGCGCTTGTGACAAAGAAGATGCAGCAACCAAAGCGATGGCTGCTAAAGAGATCAAGGACTTTTTCATTTTTCAACTCCAATTTTTATTAAGAACAATTTACCTTTAGCAGACTCCATGCCAAGGAGACTACAGCTTGTTTATGCAAGATTTGAGGCTCTTTGCCCCAAATTGGTTCTGCACAGGCACAAATATACGCACTAACTTGGTGCTCATGTTTGTCTTGTTTCACTTTTTGTCACATTTGCACCAAAAAGAGGTTCTCTTGAGTCTGTCTGAAATACAAAGTTTTGCTTTGGTTGGTTTAAAAACATCACCTGTCATGGTTGAAGTGCATTTGCCAACGGTTTTCCCGCCTTCACCTTGGTTGGATTGACCGATATGGAGGTGCGCGAAGCGCGTGAACGCGTACGATGCGCGATTCAAAACGCGGGGTTTAATTTTCCAAGCAGTCAACTCATCACTATTCATTTGGCGCCAGATAATCTACCCAAGGATTCAGGTCGTTTTGATTTGCCCATTGCAATAGGCATCTTGGCGGCAAGCGGTCAAATCGACTCCAGCACGCTTAAAGAATATGCGTTTGTAGGTGAATTGTCGTTATCGAGTGATTTAAGGTCGGTTCATGGTGCATTGGCCATGGTGTTGGGTGCGCAAAAGGCAGGTCATCAACACAAATGAGTGTTGCCCTCAAGCAGCGCGCAAGAAGCTTGCGTAGTCCCCAATTCAAAAACCTATCAAGCGTCACACCTTGTCGATGTTGCGCAAAATTTTTCAATCGATCCACAAATTAAGGATGCATCAAGCACCATAGACTTGCAACGACTCGACTACAAACAGCCAAGTAATCATCTCTCCAAAAATATTCGCACGCTTGATTTAAAAAAGGTGAAAGGCCATAGCTTTGCCAGATGAGCGCTTGAAATTGCTGCTGCCGGTGGCCACAGTTTATTGATGACAGGGCCGCCTGGCAGCGGTAAATCCATGCTCGCACAACGCTTGATTGGTTTGTTGCCTCCCATGGATTTATCTCAAATGCTCGACAGCGCTGCGGTTGCTTGTCTTCGACCATCTTCACACATTCAAACTTGACAAGAGCGTCCTTTTCGTTCCCCCACCATTGCGCAACCGCAAACGTTTTGGTGGGTGGTAGTTCACCACCTCGATCGGGTGAGATTTCTTTGGCGCATCATGGGGGTTTATTTTTGGATGAGTTTCCAGAGTTTCTCGTCATGCATTAGAGGCCTTGCGTGAGCCCTGGGAAAGTGGGCGCATCACCATTTCACGCGCGATGTACCAAGCCGAGTTTCCTGCGCAGTTTCAAGTGATTGCCGCAATGACTCCCTTTCCATGCGGATGCTCGGCTCATCGAAACCCTGTCGTTGTACACCCGATCAAATTGCACGCTATCAAAATCGTTTAAGCGGTCCTTTGTTGGATCACATCGATTTGCATCTGTTTGTTCCATCTCTATCTACCAACGAATTGATACAAAAACCAATAGGTGAAAGCAGTTAAACAATTCAGGCGCGATGCATCAAAGCCAGACAATTTGCAATGGATCGACAAGGTGTTGCCAATCACACGCTCAATTCTGCAGATATCGCAGGCTTGCAAATTGATACACAAGCACAACAGTTGTTTAAAAAAACAGGTACTCAAATGAGTCGGTCGAGCCGAAGCGTTCACCGCATCCTTAAAGTGGCCTGCACGATTACAGATTTGAATCAACAATCCATTATTGAATCCAATCACCTCAAAGAGGAAATGCAATACAGAAGTATCGAAGCCTCACTATGATATGAGTATGCGCACAAAACCTTCCTTCGCCATGGTCTGGTGGCTGTCGTTGGCGCAACTCATCACCTGGGGCAGCAGTTTTTATGGGTTCGCACTGTTTATGGGACCCATGGAGCAACACCTGCATCTCACGCGATCAGAATCGTCGCTGGCATTTAGCTTGGCTTTATTGTGCGAAGGCTTGATGGCGTTTGTGGTTGGGCGTTGGATCGACAAAGGCTATGCCAAACAAGTAATGACTTGGGGTTCGGCTTGTGTGGGCTTGGCTTTTTTGGTTCATAGATGGGTCGATAGCAGTTTTGCTTTTTATGCGCTATGGATGTTGATCGGTGCGGGATGGTCTGCCACGCTTTACAACCCTGCGTTCACAGTGCTCACACAGCATTACCCGCATGATTTTCGTCGCGCCATTATTACGATGACTTTTTTGGGTGGATTGGCCAGCACAGTTTTTATTCCCTTGGTTGCATTTTTAGAATCCAGCTTGGGTTGGCGTAATGCACTCACTGTTTTGGCAGTTTTAAATTTATTGATTTGTGTCCCACTCCATGCGTGGATACTCAAAGAGATCCAACCCCCATCGCATCACGCGTCCAATCAAAACAGCAAACAATCACTTCAACAGCATTTAAAACAAGCGCCGTTTTGGTTGCTCGGTGCATTCATCGTATTGATGATGGCCGCCACCAGTGCTTTACCTCCGCACATGGTGAGTTTGTTAAGAGAGTCGGGGATGAATAACGCATGGGCCATTGCTGTTCCTGCCAGCATCGGTGTCTTGCAAGTGTTGGGTCGATTGGTTTTGTATTTTTTAAATGATCGTGTGCCTGTTCATCAAGCCAATCGATGGGTTCCGTGGTTGATACCGAGTGCCTTTGCCATGTTACTCATCGGTTACGGTCAACACAGTTTTGCAATTGCCTTTGTTGTTTTATATGGTGTCGGCAATGGATTGCTCACCATTGTTAAAGGCACTGCAATGGCCGAATATGTAAGTCGCGAACACAATGGTGCACTGAATGGCATCCTCGGCATTCCGTTGGCATTGTCGCGAGCCTTATCACCGTGGCTATTGGGTTTGTTGTGGCAACAAGAAATAGGTTATCGCTACGGTTTAATGTTGATGGTGTGCGTTTGCACCGTAGCCATTGTTTGCATGCTACTTGCGCAAAAAATAAGTTTGCAAAAAAATCTTTAGTTATAGATTGGGGGCGAGCAATCGTTGTAAATCTTTTATTGCAACACCTTGTCGCACCGCCAAACCTTTGACTTGATCGTCGCCCACGCGCCCCACATTGAAGTACGCGCTTTGCGGATGCGCCAAATAAAAACCACTCACGCTTGCGGCAGGTGACATCGCCAAACTATCGGTGAGCGTCATACCGATTTCTTGACATTGCAACAATTCAAACATGGCGCGCTTGACGCTGTGATCAGGGCATGCTGGATAACCAGGTGCGGGTCGAATGCCTTGGTATTTTTCTGCAACCAGCTCTGCATTGCTTAAACTTTCTTGCGAGGCATAGCCCCACAAATCTTTGCGCACGCGCGCGTGCATGCATTCTGCAAAAGCTTCTGCCAATCGATCGGCCAAAGCTTTGAGCATGATCGCGCTGTAATCATCGTGATCGGCTAAAAAATATTTTTCTTTTGTATCAACGCCTAAACCCGATGTCACAGCAAACAAGCCCACATAGTCGGGCACGCCCACTTCACCTACAAAATCAGACAAACACCGATTAGGACGCGCAACGCCGTCAACAATTGGTTTTTCGGTTTGTTGACGCAAACCATACCAAGTGAGCGCGCGCTGTGTGCGCGACTCATCCATCCACAACACAATATCGTCACCCATGCGATTTGCAGGATACAAACCCACCACGCCTTGCGCAGACAACCAACGCCCCTCAATCAATCGCTTGAGCATGCGCTTGCCGTCGCTCATCACGCGAACAGCCTCAGCGCCCACCACCTCATCTTGCAAAATGGCTGGATAGGCTCCCGCTAAATCCCATGTTTGAAAAAATGGACCCCAGTCGATATACGCTTCTAACTCGCCCAAATCAAAGTTTTTGAACAAACGACGACCAATAAATTTAGGCTGTTGTGGTTTGTATTTCACCCAATCAACTTGCGCTGCATTTTTTCGGGCGTCATCCAAACTTAATAATGGCGTTTGTTTTTTGTTAGCGTGTTGTTGGCGCACGCGCACATAATCCGCGTTCAAATCTGCAATGTATTGCGACGCTTGGTCGCTGAGCAAACCTTGGGCAACGCCCACACTTCGCGACGCGTCGGGCACATACACAACAGGACCTTCGTAATGCGGTGCGATCTTGACGGCCGTGTGCACACGACTGGTGGTTGCCCCGCCAATGAGTAATGGAATTTTGCGCATGCGAAAGTAATCGTCTTTTTGCATTTCGCTGGCCACCACTTGCATCTCTTCCAAGCTGGGAGTGATCAAGCCAGATAAACCGATGATGTCTGCGCCCTCTACTTTGGCCTTGGCCAATATTTCATGGCATGGGACCATGACTCCCATATTGATCACTTCAAAGTTGTTGCATTGCAAAACAACTGTCACAATATTTTTGCCGATGTCGTGAACGTCGCCTTTGACTGTGGCAATCACAATCTTGCCTTTTGTTTTGACGTCTTCGCCTGCGGCTTCTTGCAATCGTTTTTCTTCTTCAATGTATGGAATGAGATGCGCCACGGCTTGCTTCATCACACGCGCGCTCTTCACGACTTGAGGCAAAAACATTTTGCCTTGACCAAACAAATCGCCCACGATATTCATACCATCCATCAACGGGCCTTCAATCACGTGCAGAGGTCTTCCGCCTTTTGCCAAAATTGCTTGATACGCTTCTTCGGTATCTTCGATAATAAATTCTGTGATGCCATGCACCAGCGCATGACTCAATCGCTGCGATACGCTTGCAGGCGCATCTGTTGTGCCGCGCCAGAGATTTTTTTGCGACTCGTCTTTAGCAATGCCCTTTGCAGATTCGGCAATTTCAATTAGTCGCTCGCCCGGTGTGAGTTGCGCTTCACCTTCTTTGTATTTTGGTTTGCGATTAAGAACCACATCTTCAACGCGTTCACACAACACGGGTTCGAGTTCGTCATAAACGCCAACCATACCCGCATTGACAATGCCCATGTCAAGACCCGCTCGAATGGCGTGATACAAAAACACGGTGTGAATGGCTTCACGAACAGGGTCGTTGCCTCTGAAACTAAACGACACATTAGAGATACCACCACTGACCTTGGCGCCTGGCAAATGTTGTTTGATCCAACGTGTGGCCTCAATAAAATCAACAGCGTAGTTGTCGTGCTCTTCGATGCCTGTTGCAATTGCAAAAATATTGGGATCGAAAATAATATCTTCAGGCGGAAAATCTAACTTATCGACCAGCAAGCGATACGCACGTTCACAAATTTCTTTTTTTCTTGCAAATGTATCGGCTTGGCCTTTTTCATCAAACGCCATCACGACTGCCGCCGCGCCATAGCGCTTAACTAATTTGGCTTGATGTAAAAAAGATTCCTCGCCCTCTTTCATGCTGATGGAGTTGACAATGCCCTTGCCTTGAATGCAACGCAAACCCGCCTCAATCACCGACCATTTGGACGAGTCAATCATGATGGGCACGCGTGCAATGTCGGGCTCGCTGGCAATTAAATTAAGAAACCGCACCATGGCGGCTTGACTATCGAGCATCGCCTCATCCATGTTGATGTCAATGATTTGCGCGCCGTTTTCCACTTGCTGCCTTGCAACGGCCAAGCCCTGTTCAAATTCACCATTCAAAATCATTCGCGCAAATGCTTTCGATCCCGTGACATTGGTGCGCTCACCAATGTTGACAAACAAAGAGCCGTCTTGAATCAATACGGGCTCGAGTCCCGAAAGCTTCATGGCAGGAGGGGCTGTTTGTGGTGTTGCTTTTGAGTTCATGTTGCTTTAATTAATTGATGGCTACGGCTTCACGATAAAACCGATTGGCTTTTAAAGATCGTGTTTTTTCTGGTTCAACTGCGTTGGCAATGGCTGCAATATGCTCGGGAGTGGTGCCACAACATCCACCGACAATATTCACCAAGCCTTCAGCCGCAAACTCGTGCAACAAACGACTTGTGACTTCTGGCGTTTCATCAAATCCTGTTTCGCTCATGGGATTGGGCAATCCCGCGTTGGGATAACAACTGATGAAGGTGTCGTCGGCAACCTTGGCCAACTCTTGAATATACGGCCTCATCAACGCAGCACCTAATGCACAATTTAATCCAACTGCCAAGGGTTGTGCGTGTCTAATACTGTACCAAAAAGCAGTCACTGTTTGTCCACTCAAAATACGACCCGATGCGTCGGTGACCGTGCCACTGATAATGAGCGGCAAACGTTCACCACTGTTTTCAAAAAATTCGTCAACGGCAAACAAAGCGGCTTTGGCATTTAAAGTATCAAACACAGTTTCGAGCAATAAAACATCAACGCCGTTTTCAACCAACGCTTGTGTTTGTTCGTAATAAGCTTGTCGCAGCTCTTCAAAATGGATATTACGAGCGCCTGGATCGTTCACATCAGGGCTGATGCTGGCGGTTTTTGGTGTTGGGCCTAATGCACCAACAGCAAAACGGGGTTTGTCGGGTGTGCTGAATTGATCGCAAGCTTGTCTGGCTAATTTTGCAGATGAGGCGTTCATTTCAATGGCCAAATCGGCCATGTCGTAATCGGCTTGTGCAATCGTTGTTGCACCAAATGTATTGGTTTCAATCATATCAGCGCCAGCTGCTAAATACGATTGATGAATATCTAAAATCACATCGGGACGAGTCAAGCTCAGTAATTCATTATTGCCTTTAACGTCACGACGGAAATCTTTGAATCGCTCACCCACGCCATCTGCGCCTTGATAGCCCTCGCCTCTGTATTGGACTTCATTCAATTTAAAGCGTTGAATCATGGTGCCCATCGCGCCATCCAAAATCAAAATACGCTGGTTTAAAAGTTGAGGTAATTGTTGAGCGCGTGTGTATTGATAAAGTTTCATAGCCTTGATTGTAAAAGAGCTTGGGTGACCTCTACAAAACCAGCACCGGATTTGTTTTGTGTGATCCAGTTCGGCATGATGGGCATTCGATCAGCAAAGTCCATCACATTAGCAACACCTACCGCGTGAGGAAAAAACTCAAACATCGGCATATCGTTGGGCGAGTCACCCATATAAATCATGTTTCCATTTTCTTTTTCTAAGTCGAGACGCCATACCTCTTTGAACATGCGCTTCACTGTTGTGAGTTTGTTCCACTCGCCCTGCCATGCATTCACATGAATAGACGATACTTTGGTTGTGAGCCCGTGCTTTTGCAAAACCGAAACAATCTGATCGACTTGTGCTTGCGGCAAACGCGGCACATCTTCACAAAAATCAATGGCCAAATCATATTGTCGAAAATCTTGATCAGAAGCCACGGCACATCCCGCAACAGCTTTCAATACATCTTCTCGGGCCAAATCCAAGCGCTTGCGCAATTTTTGACGCTCTTGTGCTGCTAACAGATGACGAGTTCTTATTCGCTTTTCTGTTTCATCCATCCACATATAAAAAGCGCCGTTCTCGCCCACCACCCCATGAACGGGCCACATTCGCGCCATGTGATCGCACCAACCCGCTGGACGCCCTGTCACCAGTACCACCCGAATACCACTTAAAAAAAGACGCTCTAAATGCAAATAGGCGTCAGCCGTTAGTTGCCCTGAAGTAGTGAGTGTGTCGTCAACATCGGTTAAAACCGTATGAACCCCGCTTAAAACAGGGCTTGGTATTTCAAAAAATGGGGCGGGGCTCATTGCCTAGATAATACGTCGCAATGCGCAATTTATTACCCCTTCAGGCTTGGAAGTTTTTACAAACCCACAAAGATGCCCTTTTGATTGATGTTCGAATGGAGATTGAGTCCATGTATGTGGGCCGCCCGCCAGGCTCTATCAATATTGCGTGGTATGAATATCCCGAATTCACGCCCGATGTACAAGCGTTCACTTCAGCTGTAAATGCTGAGGCCAATGACTTCAACAGATCAATTGTTTTAATTTGTCGCAGTGGACAACGAACCTTAGACGCCGCGCTGGCACTTGAAATGGCGGGCTTTACCGACGTCGTCAACGTTGTTCACGGGTTTGAAGGTGACCTCAACGACCAACACCAACGATCGAGTATCAATGGATGGCGGTTTGACGGACTCCCATGGGAACAGCTGTAAAGTACAAAACACCCCGCCTTGCGCTTCAAGCGTTAAAATATGTAGAGTTAACTTTTAAGAAATGAGTCTTTTATGTCCGAGCAACAAAAACCGACAGAGTCCACACCTGATGTGATTGAATCAATCGTTCCTCTCATGCCCATTGTTTTACCAGTCGCGGGCGGCGTCCTTATCTTTTTATTGGCTTTTATTGCTGTTTTCATGGGCTGATATCTAAAATGAATGCCCCTTTGCCTAACCATATAAGCTTGGCTCATCCCGAATATGTTAAAAACTCTCGCGTGGTCAAGTGGGTCGCTGAAATTGTCGCCCTTTGCAAGCCCGATGATATTTATTGGTGCGATGGCTCTGATGAAGAGTACAAACGCTTGTGCCAAATGTTAGTCGATGCTGGCACCTTCAAAAAACTCAATCCTGCTAAACGTCCCAACTCGTTTTTAGCCTGCTCAGACCCCAGCGACGTGGCGCGCGTTGAAGACCGCACCTATATTTGTACAGACAAAAAAGAAGACGCAGGCCCCACCAACAATTGGGTTGCCCCCGCCGAGATGCGCGCCACTTTAAATCCGCTTTTTGACGGATGCATGAAGGGTCGCACACTTTATGTCGTGCCTTTTTCCATGGGTCCATTGGGCAGCCCCATTGCACACATTGGCATAGAGCTTTCCGACAGCCCCTATGTGGCAGTCAATATGAAGTTCATGACACGCATGGGCCGTGCTGTCTATGATGTATTGGGCGGCGATGGTGAATTTGTCCCCTGTATTCACACAGTTGGCGCGCCTTTACAAAAGGGTGAGAAAGACAGCGCTTGGCCTTGCAACAAAACCAAATACATTGTTCATTACCCCAAAGCACGCGAAATTTGGTCTTATGGCTCGGGCTATGGCGGAAACGCGTTGCTTGGCAAAAAATGTTTTGCTTTGCGCATTGCCTCTCAAATGGGGCGTGATCAAGGTTGGCTGGCCGAACACATGCTGATCTTGGGCGTGACCAATCCACAAGGCAAAAAATACCATGTGGCTGCTGCTTTTCCTAGCGCGTGTGGCAAAACTAATTTTGCAATGCTGATTCCCCCAAAAGGTTTTGAAGGTTGGAGTGTCACCACCATTGGTGACGACATCGCTTGGATTAAACCTGGGGTCGACGGAAAGTTATACGCTATTAACCCAGAAGCGGGATACTTTGGTGTCGCGCCTGGCACCAACACTCTAACCAACCCCAACTGCATGGCGAGCCTCAACAAAGATGTGATTTTCACCAATGTTGCGCTTACAGATGATGGCGATGTTTGGTGGGAGGGTATGTGCGACGCGCCTGCTCATTGCATCGATTGGCAAGGAAACGATTGGACACCTGTCATCGCCAAGGAAACGGGCGCAAAAGCAGCGCATCCCAATGCACGCTTCACCGTCTCTGCCCTCAATAACCCCGCTCTTGACTCTGCATGGGATGACCCAAAGGGTGTGGCGATTGACGCATTTATTTTTGGCGGCAGACGTTCCAGCACAGTTCCTCTGGTCACTGAGGCGCGCAATTGGATCGAAGGCGTTTATATGGCCGCGACCATGGGCTCCGAAACCACAGCAGCAGCAGCAGGTCAACAAGGCGTTGTTCGCCGTGATCCTTTTGCCATGTTACCTTTTGCTGGCTACAACATGAGCGATTATTTCCAGCACTGGTTAGATTTGGGCGCAAAACTTTCAAAAACGAATGCGCGATTACCCAAGATTTACACCGCCAATTGGTTTCGTAAAGACGAGAGCGGCAAATTTGTTTGGCCAGGATACGGCGAAAACATGCGCGTTCTCAAATGGATGATCGATCGCATTGAAGGCACGGCCGCAGGCCATGAACATGTGTTTGGCGTGAGCCCCACATTCCAAGAAATCAATTGGACAGGGCTTGAATTCACAGAGTCTCAGTTTAAAACAGTAACGCACATCGATAAACCCGCTTGGGTTGAAGAGCTCAAACTTCATCAAGCATTGTTTGAACAACTGGCCTATCACTTGCCCAGCGAATTAACAAACACCAAACTGGCTTTAGAAAAGCGTTTAGCCGCTTAACAAAAACGCATGAAGTTCTTGTGCTAATTCAACGTATTGTTGAACGGGCACTTCTTCAGCGCGCCTTTGTACATCAAACGATCCCACATAATTTTTTTGAGTCAGCCACCGGCCCAAGCTGTGACGCAATAATTTTCTACGCTGACTAAAAGCAACTTGTACCAATTGCGATAGCAAAGAAAATTCGAGATTGGGTGGCCTCTCTAGAGGCACCATTCGAACCACCGCACTATCGACACGTGGTGGCGGATCAAACGCAAAAGGTGGCACCTGGAGTACATTTTCTAGTTGATAGCGCCACTGCAACATCACACTCAATCGACCGTACGCCGATGTTGATGGCTTGGCAACCATTCGATCAACAACTTCCTTTTGTAGCATGAAATGTTGGTCTTGTACATACTCAACGAAATCAAGCAAATGAAACAAAATGGGGGAAGAGATGTTGTAGGGCAAGTTGCCCACGATACGCCATTTTTTTATCTGTTGATTGTGCGCCAGCAGTGCAAAGTCAACTTTTAAAACATCCGCCTCGATCACTTGCAACTGCGGGCGCGCACGTAAGCGATGAGCCAAATCGCGGTCGAGTTCAATCACAGTGAGTTGCCCCAGTCGCTCCATTAAGGGTTGCGTCATCGCTGCCAGACCAGGGCCAATTTCAATCATGGCTTGCCCCGCTTGAGGGGTAATTGCACTCACAACTTGATCGATAACGCCTGCATCAATTAAAAAATGCTGGCCAAATCGTTTGCGTGCAATGTGTTTCACAGCGCTTATTGCGGTTCTTCGCGATATTCAACATAAGCGCGCCCACGTACACCACGCGCCCAATCTTCAAATGCTGTTTCCAACTTGCTTTCGCGCAAGGCCGCGCGTGCACGTTCTTGAATTTCACGCGCAGACAATGGCACTTGTCGTCGTTCCATCACTTGAATTAAATGCACGCCAAAGCGCGAAGTGAGTGGCTCGCTGATTTGTCCGGGTGCCAAGCGATTCATCACCTCTTCAAATTCGGGTACAAACATGCCAGGCGTTGCCCAACCCAAATCACCGCCCTTGTCAGCACTTCCATCTTCTGAATACTTCTTGGCCATCTCGGCAAAATTTTCCGCACCTCTATCGATTTGTTGTTTGATTTGTGAAAGTTGTGCGCGCAAAGTATTTGCATTGGTGTTAGACTTTATTTTTAAAAGAATATGTCGCGCGCGCGTTTGTGTTGTCAGTTTGTCTTGATCATTACCTGACTGGCGATCGATCAATTTGAGAATATGCCAACCCGCGCCTGAACGCAGAGGGCCAACAACTTCGCCCAATTTTATTTGTGAAACTGCATTAGCAAAAATTTCTGGATAGCGATCAGAAGACCGTAAACCCAAATCACCGCCTTGGCGTGCATCAGTTGCCTCAGAAACCTCTTGCGCGACTTTCGCAAATTCCTCACCTGTGCGAACACGCGCTATGGCATTTTCTGCTTTTGTTTTTAATGTGTTAATTTGCCCCTCGTTAGCCGTCTCTGGAACAACAACCAATATATGCGCCAAGCGAATGTTTTGTTGAACACTTTTTTTTTCGTTCTCACGAATAAACGCTTGGATCTCGTTGTCGGTGGGTCGAATGCGGTTGGTCACTTCACGCTCACGCAGTTTTTGCAAAGTGATTTGATTTCGAATTTGTGTTTTAAATGCCTCCCAACTCAATCCATCTCTTTGAATTTGACTTTTTAGTCGATCTTCATCAAGCCCGCTTTGTTGAGAAACGTTATTAATTCCTTGAGCGACATCTTCATCAGAAGCTTGCACGCCATTCATTCGCGCCAAATCCAACTGAGCTTTTTCATCAATCAATTGATCCAATGCAATTCTTAATAATTGCGATTGCGGCATATTAGACTCAGGCCCTTGCATGCGTGTTTTGAGTTCGCGCGCTCGTTGATTAACTTCGGAATTTGTGATGGGTTCTAAATTAACAATCGCTGCAATGAAGTCTGACGAGCGAACGCTTGCAACTGGCAACACAGTCGTGTCAATAGCCCGCATTCCGGAAGATGGCGCTTTATTGGGCGCCTTCAACCCCTGCGCTTGTAACACAGTCGCAATGCCAACAAAGCAAAGTAATAACACAATTAATTTTTTATTTAAAGGACTCATGATTTCATTCGTAACGTCCAAATCGACTTGGTTGCTCGTTGGTGATGTCACGCAACATTTGATATTTGGGGATGTTGTTTTTGAGTTCTGAAAAAGGGCTCACGCCCACTCGGGAAAATCCTGCAAACTCCATTTGGAACATGATCCGACTGACCGCACTGGTTGTTGTGATTTGAGAGCGCTCCAGCACCACTCGCCCCAACCAACATCCTGCATCATATTCAAAACCCATTAAGGTATCCATGACCCGACTCTCTGTCATGTTGTAGTTCACTCGCGCCACCGAATACCATCGATCATCTCCCAACCCACGACCAGGTCCCAAATCATTGCCCCAATCTGCCCATAAATCACTGATGGGCCATTGCCATGCCGTATCAATGATTCGCGTCGCATCGGTGGGGCTGCTGCGTTGATGTCGAAGGGACGTTGAGATTGTTCGATAATTGGATGGATTAAACCGTGCACCAAACGAGGCGCGTGAAGATGAATGGGTTTCTGGGTTGTATTGTACGGTTGAGTCTACTTTCCACTTTTGTGTCAAATTTAACGTTGCTCCCATCAAAATATCGCTGAGTTTATTTTCTGGTGGTATGTCGGTTGGATAAATACCCACATTTTGTTCACTCAAACGAACACGTTGCGCCAATCCAAATCGCGCGGCCTCTGCGCCCGTTGTGGGATCAATCAATCGAGACGTGGCTCCCATAGTGAGCATATGGGTCGCCGACACGCGGTCATTTCCACCGTATTCATTTTCGGTAAAGAGCGTTGCGAAATTAAAGTCGACGACGCCTGAATCGTAGTTGGGCAAATAGCTTTGTGCACGATACGGTGTTTTTACGTAAAACACACGCGGCTCCAAAGTTTGCGTGTAGTTTCGATTAAACAAACTCATACTTCGCTCAAAAGTGAGGCCCGCGTTCAAACTCACCGTTGGCACAGTCACATTGGCATTGTTAAGACCGTAATAGATGGAGCTGTTTGGAATGACCAATGAGTCATTTTCGAATTGATAGGTACGCGCTTGATAAATCAGTTTGGGAACCACATAACCATAAGGGCGAATAATGGGATAACTCAGTTGTTGGCGCGTGAGGCCACGCAACACATTGGGTTGACAATATATAGAGTTGGTTTCGCACTCAAATTCGCGCGCTGATTTAAAACGCGTGAGTTCAGTCACGCCTTGCCAATCAAAGCCGCCAAAGTTATTTTTAATGGCGGTTGCATTCCACGATGGCACGATGTTGTAGGGTGGAGTAATCCTATTTGTAGGGTCTTGTATCACCTGATAAATTGACGATCTCGCAGTCATGGCGACATTGAGACCAAACAAATTTCTGCCCCAACCCAAGCCCGTATCCAAAGGTAGTAACCGTGAATTGAGTTTAGTTGTATTGCTCGAAAAATCGGTCCAATATTGATCGTCGCTGACGCGATTGTGATTAATCATTAATGCGTAACGTGAACCATTGAGGTCAACAAAGCCTGTGTGTTGATGTGAATAACCCCAGCGCCTTTGATCTTCACGCAATTTATCTGAGGGCATGTATTCAAATCGCAATTGACCTTGATTGGGCGGCACCAAGCTTTCTAAATACCGGAGTTCAGAATTAAATTGAAGCCCTCTTTTGGAACCATAAAAAGTATCAACGGTTAAATCGCGATTGGGAGCAATATTCCAATAATAAGGTGCCTTTATCGTAAATCCACTGACACTATCAAAGACATAATCTGGGGACAACAATCCTGATCTACGCTCATTGTTAATTGGAAAACCAAAATCGGGCATAGGCACTACAGGCAGTCCCTTAAAGCGAATGGAGGCGTCTGTTGCGTAGCCCTCATTTTTATCCATATCTAAAGAAATTTTTTCGGCTTTTACAAACCAATCGGGAAGCCATGAGAGCCCAGTTTTTCGCAGGCATGTTGTATAAAAGGCTTTGTGAGCAACCGATTGCTTATCATTAACAAACTCTATTCGTTCGGCAGATCCGTGCCCATCGTTTTTGTTGAGTTGAAAATCTGGGTTGGTAAAAAAACCTTCAAAGCTATCAACCTTGAGATCTAAAATAGGGCCACGATAAACATCGCCGCCCCGATTGATATAAACATTACCTCGCGCTTTCAATTGATCATCTGGAAGATAATAATCAATTCGATCGGCTCGAATCAATGTATCTCCTCTGCGTAACTGAACTTGACCTTCGAGCGTTGTTTCCAAATCTGTTCTGCCAGAGCTTTGATCACTTTCTAAATAAGTAGGCCTCTGTCGTCTATCTACCGACTGAAGTTTCTCTTCAATTATGCGTGAAGGTCGACCCAGAATGGGCTGCCCTTGCGGCAACGCAGTAGGATTGACAGAGTGATGCTGCTGCGGTGTTTGTTCATCAAGGTTGATGTCGGTCGAAAACTGAAGCGGGGACGCATCTTCCTGCGCCCAAAGCGGAACATTCGCACAAAAAAGAAGGGCCACAAAAAATCGGCAAGCAATCGGCATAGGTTGGGTTACGGCAAAATCAAGGCTTGCGCGCAACCAAAAAGACAGTCGTTAGAATTTAGATTATCCCTGAGTACATCACCCATCTTGCCAAAACCCCATTCTTCGTCTGAATAAAACCTCATTCAAAGCATCCATTGAAGCCTCAAACCCAGCCCCTAGCCATTTCTTGGAGCGATTCTGCGCGACACGCGTCTTTTCTTCCTTGGCTCGAGCCTTTGGTTATCCAACACCATCTCAATCTTCAAAGCCTTGCTTTGGCGTCGGCTGACGCTAGTTTTAGAAGATATTTTCGTATTGCTGGTGAACCGGGCTCGGCACATCCCAGCTTCATCATCATGGATGCGCCGCCTGACAAAGAAAATTGCACGCCCTTTGTTGCCGTTACCAACTTGTTGCATCAAGCAGGCTTACTCTCGCCTCGCGTTCTTAACTGGGATGAGCCCCATGGGTTTATGTTGCTCGATGATTTGGGTCAACACACCATGATGCAAACGCTGAGTCCCACAGCACCCGATCTTGCATTGTTTACCAAAGCCACCGACGCTTTGCTGCTTTTGCAACAAGCATCACGACCCGATGTGTTACCCGCCTACGATGAAGCTTTGTTACGCCGTGAACTGTCTTTGTTTCCCGATTGGTATATCAGTCAACACAAACAAATCACACTTAACAACACTGAGCAACATACTTTACAAAACGCTTTTGATTTAATCGTTGCGCACAATCTCAATGCGCCGAAGGTTTTTGTACACCGAGACTTCATGCCACGCAATCTCATGATTGCGCACGACTCGAGCGAGCCGCGTTTAGGTGTTTTGGATTTTCAAGACGCAGTGTATGGCCCCATCACTTACGACATCGCCAGTTTGATGCGCGATGCATTTATTTCATGGAACGAAGAAATTGTGCTTGATGTCACGATTCGCTATTGGGAGCGCGCCAAAAAAATGGGCTTGATGGATTTTGAAGATTGGCACCAAGACTTCGGTGCGTTTTATCGCAGCGTTGAATGGATGGGCTTGCAACGACACCTCAAAATAGCGGGCATTTTTGCGCGCTTAACACTGCGAGACCACAAGCCTGTTTATTTGCAAGACACGCCACGCTTCATCGCCTATATTCGTCACACATGCTCACGCTATCGTGAACTCAAGCCTTTGCTTCAATTGATCGATTGCATCGAAGGCACAACACCTGAAACAAGCTTTGCCATCGGTCGAGTTTGAAAGCCTCACACTTGTCACGTTTTTATTGCCCCATCAATTTGTCTGTTGGATCGGATATTGAATTGCCGCCCGAGACCGCGCGTCATGTTCAAGTGCATCGTCTGCAACCGTGCAACACCATCACTTTGTTCAATGGCATGGGCGGCAGTTATCAAGCACAAATCACACAGATGCAAAGACAATCGGTCAGTGCAAAAGTTTTATCGCACAACACCGCAGAATTAGAAACAACAAGGCGTATTCATATCGCTGTGGGTATGCCAGCAAACGATCGAATGGATTGGTTAATTGAAAAAGCCACAGAGCTTGGCGTTGCGCGCGTCACACCTCTCATGACCGAACACAGTGTTCTGCGATTAACGGGTGAACGCGCAGAGAAAAAACAATTGCATTGGGATGGCGTTGCTGCCGCCGCTTGCTCTCAATGCGGACGTAACAAACTGCCAATCATTGATACACCTGTATCTTTGCAACAATGGTCGGTTGCGCAAAATGATTACGACGCGCGATTGGTTTTGTCGTTAGAGCCCTATGAGCAGTGGACGGCCTCAAACCTTTGCGAATTGGCCGCCGATGCAAGCGTGCTGGTTGCGGTTGGACCCGAAGGCGGCTTGAGCGCCAAAGAAGACGGCGCACTTCGCGATCAAGGTTTTCACCCCCTGCGTTTAGGCCCACGCGTCATGCGCGTGGAAACAGCGGTGATTGCTTGTCTATCTCTTCTGAGCTTTTAATCTCTGTCACCTTCTATCAGCAGCAAAAGTGAATTGAGCGCACAATCAAACTATGAATAAAAATCTGTGGCTCCTAACACTCGCGCAAGGCCTGTTTTTAACCAACAACGTTACCTTCATTGCGATCAATGGTTTGGTCGGGTTAAGTTTGGCTCCATTTGGTTGGATGGCTACACTGCCTGTGATGGGTTATGTGGTGGGCGGCGCACTCAGCACGGGGCTCGTTGCGCATTCACAAAAACTGTGGGGGCGTCAACGCTCCTTTCAAATTGGATTGATCGTTGCGTTTGTTTCTGCGCTCATGGGTGTAGCTGCAATTTTGATGCAATCCTTTTATTTGTTGGTACTCACCACCGTGGTTGCAGGCTATTACAGCGCCAATGGTCAACTTTATCGATTTGCGGCAGCCGAGTTGGCGCCTAGCACTGGAAAAGAAAAAGCAGTTTCGTGGGTGATGGCCGGCGGTTTGATTGGTGCCATTGTTGGACCTAATTTAGCAACGGTGACTAAGTCTTGGCTGGGCCAACCATTTGCAGGTGCTTATTTGAGTTTATCGGTGATGGCCATTATTTCGTTTGCGATTATTTCTCGCATCGAGTTTCCGCCTTTACCCGAAGTCGTCGGGAAAAATCAACAAGGCCGCGAGTTATCCATCATCATGCGTCAACCCATTTTTGTCGTTGCCGCATTGGGTGCGTCACTCGGTTATGGTGTGATGAGTTTGTTGATGTCGGCCACTCCTTTGGCGATGCAAGCGTGTAGCTTATCGTTTGAAGACACTGCATTTGTTTTGCAATGGCACGTCATTGGTATGTTTGCACCAGGATTTTTTACAGGACATTTGATTCAACGCTTTGGCGCATTGGCCATTATGGGAGCAGGCGTTGTCATTAATTTGGTGTGCATCGTGATTGCACTCAATGGTTTGGATGTGACGCATTTTGTCTGGGCTTTGTTTTTATTAGGGGTGGGATGGAATTTTTTATTCACTGCCAGCACGACCTTATCTTTAAAAGCCTACACACCGATTGAAAAAGATCGGGCACAAGGCGCAATTAATTTTTGTGTCTTCACGACCATGGGGTTTACTGCATTTGCGTCCGGTGCGTTTGTTACTACGCAAGGATGGCATTGGCTCAATTGGGGCTCGTTTGTACCCGTCTTAATTACAGGTGCGGGTTTGATTTGGTTGAAGTTACAAAAAACACCTACTTAAGAAGGCATATTTACAATCACATGCGCCACCGACGCTGTGATTTTTTTGGCATACGGCACATGCAAAAATTCATTCGGCCCGTGCGCATTGCTTTGTGGGCCCAACACACCGCACACCATCATTTGCGCTTTTGGAAAGCCCAAGCTTAATAAGTTCATCAGGGGGATGGTGCCGCCTTGACCAATGTAACCAACACCTGCACCAAAGTGCGATTGACTTGCGTCGTTCAATGCTTTTTCAAACCAAGGTGCAGTCTCTGGTGCATTCCATCCATTGGTGCCGCCGCCAGAATTAAAAGTAACTTTGGCTTGATAAGGCGCGTTGTCTTCTAATAGTTTTTTAAGTTGTTGCGCGGCCTGCGATGCATCAACCAATGGCGGCAAACGCAAACTCAATTTAAAAGCGGTGTAGGGTCTGAGCACATTGCCCGCATCTTTAAAAGCAGGGAAACCTTCTGCACCTGTCACGCTGAGCGTGGGTGTCCATGTGCGTTTGATCAATGCGTCAACAGGATCGGTGGTGGTGGGGAGAGCAAACAAAGTGGAGCCACCGCAGTCGTGATGCGCCCATGGAAATCGTTTGAATGTTTGATCGCCCAAAATCTTGGCCGCCTCTCGTGCTTGTTGCAAGCGCTCAGCAGGAATTTCGCAATGAAATACTTGAGGTAATAAATGTCCTGTTTTGCTGTCTTCCAATCGATCAAGCACTTGACGCATGATGCGAAAACTTGACGGCACCAAACCCGACGCGTCGCCCGAGTGAATGCCCTCGGTCAAAATATCCACTTGCAATGTGCCACTGATCATGCCGCGCAAACTCGTGGTGAGCCACAACTGATCGTAATTACCAGCACCACTGTCCAAACAAATCACAAGCGCCACGTCACCCATGCGTTTTTTTAATGCATCCACATAAGGTAACAAGTCGGGCGATCCACTTTCTTCGCAGGTTTCAATCAAACCCACAATGCGCGAGTGTGCCACTTTTTGTTTTTTCAAGGCCATCACACTGGCAATACTCGCGTACACCGCATAACCGTCATCAGCGCCACCACGACCATATAACTTATCGCCCATATACTTGGGCGTCCACGGCCCCAAATCGCTTCGCCAGCCATCAAACTCAGGCTGCTTATCCAAATGCCCATACATCAACACAGTGGGTTGATTGGCTGCATCGGGTTTGGTTCCATCAACTTCAAAAAACAAAACAGGTGTTCGCCCTGGCAAACGAATGATCTCTAGTTTTAAGCCTACAACCTTTTGTGCATTGACCCAATCGGCAGCTCGTTGCAACACCAAATCGAGATAACCCAACTTAGCCCATTCTTTTTCAAATGAAGGAGATTTCGCGGGAATTTCAATGTATTGCTTGATTTCATCAACAATATGGTCGTCCCACATGCGAGAAACATCACTCAATACTTGCGCATCGTTCATTATTGCCCTTTCGATTTTTAAACCAACCCAAACCAGACGACGTACCGTTTGCTTGTGCGCCATGCAAGGGTCGATATTCACACCCCACCCATCCTTGCCAATTGCATGATTGACTCACAGCATCAATCACATCCAACAAATGCGAGTAATTGAGTTCGCCCATATCGGGCTCGTTGCGCAAAGGCACGCCTGCAATTTGAAAATGCCCGACACGCCCTGTTGGCAAATAATTTTTAATTTTGGTGTCCACATCTCCCTCCACAATTTGGCAATGGTACAAATCCATTTGTACTTGCAAATTGCTGGCTCCCACCTCTTCAATGATCGCGTGCGCTTGGTCTTGACGATTGAGAAAAAAGTCAGGAATGTCGCGCGTATTTATCGGTTCAATCAGAATGTTTTTTCCAACTTTTGCTGCTTGCGCGCAAGCCCATTGAAGATTGTTGATGTATGTTTTTCTTTGCAATACTTGTGTGTTGATCGAGTCACTGCTGGTTTGCAAATCTTTGGGTAGTTTTTTATAAACATTCGCGGGTGCCGCATAAATACCCGCCATCACATGTATACGATGACAATCAAGCGTTTGCGCGTATTCAAGCGCGAGCTCAAAGCCTTTTTTAAATTCATTTTCTTTGCCTGGCAAACTCGCAACGCCTTTGAAGCCATCACTCCATGCTTGCGTTATGCTTTCTTTGTCAACGCCACCAGGTGGTGCATTAAATAAAACCTGTTGCAAATCATTTTGATGCAACCGCGCGGCCAACTCTTTGGCCGTCCACTCATAAGGAAATAAAAACTCAACGGCTTTGAAACCATCTTTTGCAGCCGCTTCGAATCGATCTAAAAACGGATGCTCCACATACATCATCGATAAATTAGCAGCAAATTGAGGCATTTTTTTCTTTCTTGATTGACTTTACCAACGCGCGCCAAACACATCTCGCAACTCTTTCAAAGCTTGCTCATGAAGTCCTTGCGGTTTGGGTTGACTTAAGTGCCAAAGCTTAGCGGTTTCTTCTAATTCTTCAAGTGTGGCCATTGCGGACTCTGGCGTATCGCCCCACACATTGGGTCCGAGTCGCGACAACATCACCGCGCGAATCGGCGCGCCCGCACGTGCGTAATCTGCGATAGCCTGCGCCACTTGTTTGGCGGTTTCTGGAGCGCCGGGTCTTTTGTAAGGCATGAGCGGTACGTGTCCCACCTTCATAACAAAATAAGGCGTGATCGGTGGCAACAACTCGATCCACTGCAATTGCCCTTTGACTTGTATCGGCTGCATCGTGAGCGCCACGCAATACGTGCTGTGCGTATGAATGATGCAGCGTGTGTTGGTATCTTGCTGCGTAGCCGATTTATAAATGTGCTGATGCAGTTTTAATGTTTTACTGGGCTTGGCGCTACCCAACACTTGGCCATTCAAATCAACACGTGCAATCTGTTGCGGCTCAAGTGTGCCCAACGACGCATCGGCTGGCGTGATTAAAAATCCATCATCTAGGCGGTAACTGATATTGCCAGCTGTTGCATGTACATAGCCGCGCGAAAATAAACTAGCGCCTATTTGACATATTTTCTCTCTCGCCTGTGTCTCATTCATTGTTGTCTTTCAGCCAAAGCGTTTGATATAACCACTATCCCTGAAATTTAAACACCGCTGTGCCCGCCATCAAGTTGGGTTGCCACCGGATGATTTTGCCATCTTGCAAACCAAACGAATCGTGTATTTGCAAATTGTTTTTACGCGCCAAGCTTTCAAAATCAGCAAATGTTCCGACACGAATATTGGGCGTGTCATACCACTCAAAGGGCAAACGCCGTGTGACAGGCATGCGCCCATGCATAATACTGAGTCGATTGGGCCAATGCGCAAAGTTGGGAAATGAAACAACACCCACACGCCCTACTCTCGCTGTTTCTCTGAGCATGGTTCGTGCGTTGCGTAAATTTTGTAAGGTGTCGATTTGTAAAACCACGTCAAAAGATTGGTCAGAAAACAAATTCAAGCCCTCGTCCAAATTGAGTTGAATCACTTGCACGCCTCTTTTGACGCAAGCAATCACATTGTAATCATTGATCTCTACACCATAGCCAGTGCACTGCCTTGTTTTTTGTAGATGGTCGAGCAACTCGCCGTCCCCACAACCCAAATCGAGAACGTGACTACCAACAGGTACGAGTTGTGCAATTGCATGCAATGTGAGGACGTCGCTCATGCGCGCACCTCTTGAATGGTTTGTGCAATGCGATCGAAGTAATTGCGAACAATCGATAAGTACCGCGCATCTTCCATTAAAAATGCATCGTGTCCGTGAGGCGCATCAATTTCTGCATACGTCAACATGCGTTTGTTATCCATTAATGCCTTGACCATTTCACGACTTCGTGACGGCGCAAATCGCCAATCGGTGGTGAAGCTTACCAATAAAAATTGCGCTGTTGCTTTGGCAAGTGCTTGCGTTAAATTGCCATCGTAGCTTCTTGCAGGATCAAAATAATCCAACGCTCGCGTAATCAATAAATACGTATTCGCGTCAAAGTATTCGCTAAATTTATTGGCTTGATAGCGCAAATAACTTTCAATTTCAAATTCAATATCTTGCGTCGTGTATTGATAGTTGTTGCTATTTTGTAAAGCGCGCCCAAATTTAGTGTTCATCACGTCATCACTTAAATAAGTAATGTGTCCGAGCATGCGTGCAA
The DNA here is from genome assembly GCA_009921265.1 of Betaproteobacteria bacterium. Classification (GTDB taxonomy): domain Bacteria; phylum Pseudomonadota; class Gammaproteobacteria; order Burkholderiales; family Burkholderiaceae_C; genus Limnohabitans. The sequence goes on from RFYV01000014.1 coordinate 56,919, forward strand.
TTTTTAATCCG
>RFYV01000131.1 GCA_009921265.1 Betaproteobacteria bacterium
TTGTTAGAACTTTTGAATAAAGTTTGTGACCTTGGATTAGCTTCATCAGCAGTTTTCCCTAAAGATCAAAAAATCAGTGTCCTTTGTCTTCACACCAAACTGCGTCAATAAACAATGAACTTGTCCACGATGGTGTGTTTGATGATTGAATATGTGGGCAACAATAAGATCAATTGGCTTAGTGACTTGAACTCCCTTTGAATTTACATAGGTGAGTTCGTTTTTGAAAAAGCTGCCCTCCAAGCTAATTACCCACTTTACGATGCGTTCATCTAAAGATTTACGAGCAAGTTTGTATGCTACCCAATCTGTCCATAGACTTCCCGACTCGTCAATGGGTGTTGGTGTGAACGGTGTTTGAGTTAACCGATTAAGCCAAGCGTCATCGCCCCAAAGAATATGACTCAAGGTGCCTTGTATGGAGCCAAAAAATGCGCCCATATTCTTTTGTCTTTGATGTTCTGATAATTGGTCAGCCGCTTCAATGACGACAGAGTTTTGCCACTTGTTGTATTGAGCAAATGAATGTGCGAAATCAGCTGAAATCATATGATTATTAAGATTTGGTTAAGCAAATCTTAATTTCACCATAGCATTGCCATTTATACAACACCATCAATACACAGATGCTCAGAACTTTTGAATAAAGTTTGGGACCTTGCCGATTTGATTGAAGATCGCTTTTCTCGCGGCTACGCAAAAACCGTTGTTCTAAGTTGCTTTCAGCGTGGAGACCGTGCTTGTGGGTGGGAGAAGTGATCAACTTGCGTAAGAATGCGTTTTGTAGGGAGCAATCTATGAAATTCGGATACACCATCATTTACACAGAAGACGTCACTCAAAGCATTGAATTTTTTGAAAATGCTTTTGGTTTCAAGCGCCGATTCATTCACGAAAGTGGTTATGGTGAATTGGAAACAGGAAGCACCGCGCTTGCTTTCGCATCTCACGAGTTAGGCAAAAGTAATTTGCCTAATGGCTACATCAAAGCCAATGGCGACAAACCTTTAGGTGTTGAGATAGCACTTGTCACGGATGATGTTGCTGCCGCTTATACAAAAGCCCTTGACGCAGGTGCTATGTCTATCAAAGAGCCATTGGCAAAACCTTGGGGGCAGATCGTTGCTTATGTCAGGTGTCCTGATGGAACACTTGTTGAAATTTGTTCACCTGTTTCTTGAAACTGCAGATTCGCTCAACTTTTGAATCAAGGTTGGGTCAGGAAAGAGATGGAGACAACTTTACTTAAGTATGGTTTCTACGATTCGTTGAACGTGTAGCTTGGTTGTATCCAGAAACGGTATTCCTTTGTGAGATGGTTCTGTGAGTATCAATGGCAACTCTGTTCCCGCAAGTACAACACCATCTATGTTTTCTCTAGTGATCATTGCTTCAATGATTTCATTTAATTTCTGCTTGGTATCGGGAAGCAGAATTCCCTTAACCAACTCATTCATGTAAATGTTGTGAATGAATTCCTGCTCATTTGGGTTGGGTGCCACAACTTCAATGCTGAATTTTGAAAATGTATTCGGATACGCCGTTCCCTGCATCGTAAAGCGAGTCCCTAATACACCAACTTTTTTCAAATTCCCACTTTTAGCTGCATCGCAGGCGACTTCAATGATGCTGATCAATGGAATTGGCGTTTGACGCTGCAGTTCATTGAAAACAACGTGAGGTGTGTTGGAAGCCATGACCGCAAAGTCGGCGCCAGCTTTGTGTAGCTTGATAATTTCACTCAACAAATAGTCTGTCACTTCACTGAGTTTGTTCTGCCCAATCAAGCTCAGCATCTTTGTCATGTGGATGCTGTTAATAATGATTGATGGGAATTCGCTCTCATCTGTTAGTCGTTGATACTCGGCTACAGCTTGCCTGTAGTATTGAATAGTTGATTCTGGTGCTATTCCGCCGATGATGCCTGCTGTTTTCATATTGAAAGATTGTTTTTACTTTCAATGATTTTATCCAAACCTTCAAGATTTAGATTCGCAAAACCTTTGAATAAAGTTTGGGTTCTGGAAGGATGTCCTTTAAATGGACAACCACTGGGTAAAAAATTTTTTTTCAGGTTTGGCTTTGACGGGTAAACCGTGCTTTTGATTTGATGTGATCATCAGGTGTCGTTTAACACGACAGTTGGTGATTGGTTTGATAGGTATCGCCTATCTTTTTTTCAATTGATCGTATTTGCGCCAATATTGAAATGGGTATTCGGTTACTTCTAAGTCAATTTCCACAGGTCCAATTTCATCAACAAAAAAACCAAGCAAAGCACCTGCGGCAATATTGCCAATCTTCTCGTCCATGTTTTCTTGGAAATAGCGCTCAATGGAAGAAATGGCTTGTTGCCTAACTTCTTTGGGTAGTTCAATGGTCATTTTGGTTGTCTATGTTGATTCATGTAAGTAGTTTTTACCACCAAGACCAATGCTTGTGTTGTTAGAACTTTTGAATAAAGTTTGGTGTCTAGAAGGATGTCCTTTAAAAGGACAAACTATGCGTACAAATCGTCGAGTCAGGTTTGGTTTCGGCGGGGCTACCGTGCTGTCGGCTTGACTTGGTCATCAGATGTCGTTTTACACGACAGAGGGTTTTGACTTGTACAAGCTAAAACTACTCGCAATCAATCTTTTGGGTAGCGATTTCCGTTTTTAATCATCAACACTATTCCAGTGATTGGTGCAAAGAACAATCCCGCTAGAAACCAAAGCCAGTAGTTTCTTTGTGTTTTCTGAGCCCACATTCCACAAAATAGAGCAAAGAAAAATACAAGCAAACCAATGATGTCGTTGTTCCACATTTGAAATTCCTTCGCTGTTTGGCTGATCTTAGGTTGATTGAATGCCGAAAAATCAATGAAACAATAAGTTTGTAGCGCCGGATTTTTTGGATCGGCTTAAGTTTTGTCATTAATCAACTGATTGACGTCTAATATGTTGGCGCCGACGTAGATTTGACCAGGTGTGCCGAAAATCGATGACCATCCTTGAAGCAGAAAATCCCAGTCTCTTTGCGAGTTTTGGGACACTACTCCTGGTCAGTCGAAATCGGTAGGTGTGGTCAATTTGACGTTGGCGGCAACATGGCGTGGACAAGATGTGTCGTTTTACACGACAGTTGGTGGCGGGGTGGCGCTTTTGAAGCGGAGATTCTCAAAGATTTAGGTGTGCATTAACTGAAGTGCGAATGTTTTGGCACCGCGCAACATCATTTCAATCGCCACAGAAACCAGCACCAAGCCCATTAATCGCTCAACTGCCACTACCAAACGGTTGCCAATGACACGCAGAATGCGCTCGGCTGAAACCAGCACAATTGCGCTGATGATCATGGTGACGCAAAGTGCACCTATCCACTCCATGCGCTTGTCGGGCTGCTGCGATACCAAAAGAAGCACGGTTGCTAAAGCTGAAGGACCCGCTATGGCAGGGATGGCTAAAGGCACGATCAATGGTTCCGTTACGACGTCGTCTATCTCAACACCTTGCGATGGAAAGACCATGCGTAATGCAATCAAAAACAAAATCACACCGCCACCAATTTGCAGAGAAAGTTCGCTTAAATTCATCACTCGCAGAAAGCCTTCACCCACAAACATGAAGGTAAGTAGCAAACCAAATGCAATCAAAATCTCGCGCAGGATAACTTTGGGGCGGCGCTCAGGGGGAACATGTTTCAGTGCGTTGGCAAAAACAGGAATATTGCCTACCGGGTCAGTAATTAGCAGCAGCAAAATCGTTGCCGACAGAAATGTGTAATTCATCATGGCGTGCCTGACAGGAAATTCGTTCAGATCAGACAAGTATGGCACTGGTTCTTGGAGCAGCAAGTGTCTTTTACCTAAGCAGCTGTCGTATCTGTCTTTTAGTACTTTTGAATAAAGTTTGAGATCTTTAGAAGTTGTTCTTTAAAAGGACAAACTATGCGTTCAATGGCAAAAACGCCATGAGTTGAGAGAAAACAAGCTTGCCGTGGTTCATGAGAGTCCTTTGCGTGTAGACGCAAAAGACCATAAGTCATGGAATCGAAGTTCAAATCGAGACCAGACAAAAATCGTGAAAAACCAAGATAAATCATTAACTTACAAAGACCTAATGTGAAAACGTTGGGACACTGCTGATCACTCCTAATTAATTTAGATAAATAATTTCACAGGGTATTTAAAAAAGACAAAACAGACTGTTTGCCTTTATCAACTGCCGATGGACTATAGATAGTAGAGTTAGTGCAATTAGTCCTACCGGTACATCCTCCCCGAACTGGAAAACTATAATTTTTTCCGTGGTCCCATCCATGAGTTGCGTTTTCAAAAACCTCAACTTTTGTTACTTGTGCTTGCTTGGGGTCGTTAATATTTTGAACAAAGTTTCCGCAAGCAGTTGAATCCTGACTATCGTAACTATCTTTCCCAGCTGCTAAAATTAATAATGGGATTCCTTCCCATTTTTGAAGAAAAGAAGA
>RFYV01000132.1 GCA_009921265.1 Betaproteobacteria bacterium
AAGAGTAGCGTGCCTGCTGTGCCTGCTCCTTCGGTGCCTGCTCCGCCTGTGCCTGTACGTTTAAAAATGCTCTGCAACTGGTGTTCGTCCGAACAACTCTGCCAGGAATGGTCCACCATGTACAATGACCGCTGGAAAAATATCGAATTAACCCACGAGGATAGAGCAATTGATTATTACGTCATCATCAATTCGCCGCCCTTAAACGCGCATTACGTGCCGGAAAAGACCATTGTCTTCCAGATGGAGCCCTGGGTCGCCGACCCAGCAAAAAATTGGGGGGTGAAAACTTGGGGTGATTGGGCCACTCCTGACCCCCAGAAATTCTTCAAAGTTTTTACCCACAAAACTCACTTAAATAACGTACAGTGGCAAATCGATTACCCTTTTGCTAGCCAGCCCGTCGCAGTAGACAAGCAAAACAGAGTAGCCGCCATCTGTAGTCAAAAGAATTTCGATGAAGGGCATCAATTGCGCAATACTTTTCTCCGGTTTTGCGACACCACAGGCTTAATCGATGTCTGGGGCAAAGAAAATTATCACAGTTTCCAAGCGTACAAGGGCGTCGTACCAGAGGAGAATAAATACAATGTGTATGCCAACTACAAATATTGTTTAGCAGTGGAAAACAATCAAGAGCCCAATTATGCGACGGAAAAAATATGGGAAGCGATTTTATGTGAATCTCTCTGTTTTTATTGGGGGTGTCCAAATTTGGCAGAGTATCTTGACGAAAAAGCATTTGTGTGTTTACCCTTAACCGACCCCGCGGCCGCCTTACAAATCATTCAGCAAGCCATTGCGGAAGATTGGTGGTCGCAGCGCATCGGGGTAATCAAACAAATGAAAGAGCTTATCTTAAATGAACTGGGCTTTTTCCCGCGCATGGCATCGCTGGTAGCATAGCATCGCTGGTGGCATAGCATCGCTGGTGGCATTATGCATCAATCGCATGGATGGTTGATACCGCTGCCGCTTGTTCTTGGAAAAAATAGGTTGCTGGCACATAGAAGCGAAAATCCGGTGTCAACCGAAAAATCATATTGTACAAGTCATCTACAGGCACATTTATGGAATGCGGTGTATAATCCAAAATCTTTTGCGCCCCTTTTAATGAGACCACATAAGCTGTTGTTTTATTAAAAAACCGTTTTTCGCATTCATAAAAATACGCATTCGCGGGCTGCGTACGCACAAACGGATACCAATCGCTTTTGGCCAAGTGGCACATGTCCGCGTCCGCCGGAATATTTCGCAAGAGTTCCTCTAATTCGCCCACCGGCTTGACCAACTCGACATCGTCTTCCAAAATCAGATAATAATTGGCGGACACTGGCTCTGCCACGAACTGCCGCAGTAGATTTAAATGACTCCATGCGCACCCGAATTCACCTTTTGTCATCGGCTGCCCATTCAAGCGGACCCGTGTATCATAAAAATACGTCGTATTTTCCCAGAGGATATGTTTGATGTGGGTCACCTTCGAGGCGGCTTCGTAAATAAAGATGTCCTTGCCATGGACACCTTGATAGAGCGTGGCATCCAGTCCAATGAGTGCCAACTGGTGATTTAAACTGTCCAAGGTGGCTAGGCGTTCAGCGTAAGCGGGTAAAGTGATAAGATATGTTTTAATTTTTTGCGCCGGTGTCGTTTTCACTTGGTAAAGGCTGGTATTTTCTATGGGTTTATGGAAAAAAAAGGCCCGACGTGCTGGTTCAGTGTAGAAATGATAGTCGGGCATATAGCACTGTTGAATGTCTTTTGAGAGATACGCTGCCGCCCAGGACAAGGTGCTCATCGAGCAGACCAATATCTTGGCTTGTTTCAGAATATTAAAATCGTGGAGGACCGTATTGGATTCCAGGCACAGCGGTATAGCATGGTCGCGAAACCATTGGACACATGTCGCAATATAGTCTGTATCCATTGGATTATTGCCGGCTTGATAGACCAAGCAGATTTTTTGTTCTTTTAAAACCGGCAAAAGCGTTTCAAATACACGAATGTAATGCTCGACTTCAATGAAATCGGGTCGCCCTTTAAAATCGTCTAACCGAATATGGATGGCGATATCATAACGTGTGGGCAAAACTACATCATCTATAAGCTCCCGCAGCAAAAACCGTTCGTTTCTATCGGTTAAAATGGCGTGTTTCGCTTTATGTGTTTCCATATAATTTAAAATTTGCGGCTTGTATTTCAAATAGATATAACCAAATTGAAAATAACCGTCCAGACATACATTAAAGTTTTCTAATTTTTTATAAAAATGATTAAAAAAATTAGTGTCCGTCAATGTTAATGTTTTTTTTACATAGAGGCCTTGCCCATTGTCCTTATTTATATATTTATTACTGCTTAGCTGGTCAATGGTATGTTTAAAAAAACCCAGGGTATTGTAGCCCAGCACCGCGTCGTTTTTTTCTGCTTCGGCGGCTAGGTCGCATGTGCCATGGTACAAATCCTGACCCTCTTGGTCTAATCCAGGATAATATGTGAATTTTTGAACAGGGGGGCGAAAATCCGCCAATAAAGTATATTCCAAAGCAGGATTGATTATGTTGACCACCGCGCAGGCCATATAACGAAAAAACGCATTCCCGAGGCGTCCGCTGGGGAAAAAAACCAGTTTGTTTGTTGCGTTTTCAGACATATTTTGTATATAAACAATTCTATTTATATACAAATGCGCGCTTATTCAAATTTGCGGTTCGATATGTGATTCTTTCCACCGACGAATGTCCTCCGCACTTATGGTAAGCCGTAAATGATTCATACATTGTTCGGGGCTATCATAGAATAAATGATTGGTCTGCGAATTTGGCAGGTTCTTACGGTCCTTAATAACAAAACCCTCCGTATCACAGGTGCCTGTCGCATCGACAATCTTGTAAAGCATCTTCTGTTCCTTTGAACCCACCAAAAACGGATAAGGCACACCCGTAACAGCATTCTTAATCAATGTTTGTGGTTTATTCGAAGGAATATAACGGGGACGTTTCGACCGCTTCTCGGCTTTTTGCGTAGTGTCAAAAACCGCTTCATTTTCATACATATCCATCGTATCCATTGTTATTTATAGTATGTCCGTTATCTTTATATATATTTACGCAACTATATATTTAGCACTCTAAACTGCTGGCTAAGGCATCCGTCAATATTTTAATTTCCGCGTCTTTGCCATGTAATAAATTCGTCAAATGAATAATTTGGGCCTGCTGTTGCTGAAGAATACCGACAATTTGTTCAATCGTCAGCTGCTGTGGGGGTCCGTCCCCGTGTTTTAAAGTTATCGTGGGCATTTGCTGCATTTGTTGTTGGGCCTTTTCCATTTCTAATTTGCGGCCTTTTTCTATCGCAACCATCTGCATCAAGACATCCGGCTTCATATTGGGGCGACCAGGCTCATAGGTTTTCAATAAGAGTACAATTTGGTTGAGATAAAAATCGTACAGCGCCGGTTCTTTCACAAACATATCGACCGTTTTTGGTGATTCTTTCGTATAATCAGGATTCATATTCTCGAGCAACCGCCGTTTATCAAAGGTATTATGTTCGTGCGAAAAAACCAGAATCGTTTTTAGTGGGTCGAGTTGGACGAAAGGAATGGTATAATTTTTGAGAAAATGTTTTTCTTCAGCCAAAGCCGCACCATCTTCATAGCGGGTGCGTTTCAACAATTCGCGCCGAAACGCAAATGTGCCAGCGGTCGAGTGGTTGGGACCATACGGCCCAAATTGATACATTTTCTCGATGTGTTTGAAATAAATATAGATTTCACTGCTGCCTGCGCATAACGCACCGGGATTTTTTTTCAACATCTCTACCGCATGCGAAACCCGCTGGGGCGGATAATAATCATCGTCATCCATATAAACAAGTATATCGCCTTTTGTTTTCTCGTGCATTATATTCCGCTTGTTCCCTAAAAACAGTTTCTTTTCCATGGCAAAATATTTCACTTGGGGGATGTGTTTGACCAAATCGCCAATTTTATCGGTGCCGTCATCCACGATAATCCATTCCATTCGGTCTTTGGGATAATCCTGGTGCTCAAAGCATTGTATCATTGAGCGAATAAAGGGGCGGCGGTTAAAGGTGGGAGTACAGATGCTGACAAATGGATAAGCGCTTGGTGCTGCGCTTGGTGCTGCTGCGCTTGGTGCTGCTGCGCTTGGTGCTGCTGCGCTTGGTGCTGCTGCGCTTG
>RFYV01000133.1 GCA_009921265.1 Betaproteobacteria bacterium
GAATAGCTTTTTGCACGTTTGCAGGTAAAGTTGCCATCCGCTTTGCGCTCGCCATCATTGACACCTCAGAAAAGATGTGATCCGTTTTGGTTGCGAAACCAGCGACCTCATAAAGTTTGAAGCCAATGATGGAGTCTGGAGGCAATTCCACCGCATCAACAACACCCGTTTGGAGCGCGGTGAACATTTCAGTTCCAGGAATGGGCGATGGATTAGCACCCAAGGCTTTGGCCATTTCTACCCAAGTTGGAATTTCCGGAACGCGCAAACGAATCCCTCTTGCATCATCTGCCTTTTGAATGGGCTTTTTGGATAAGAAAACCCTAAACCCAGACGCACCCAATGAAAGTATTTCAACGCCTAAAGATTCTTTTGCCAGATCACCCACTTGTTTGCCGATGGGTCCGTATAAAACGCGATGCACATGATCAAAGTCATTAAATAAAAATGGTAGCGAAACAAAACCAAGCGATGGCGTCCAATTGGCCAGGGTACCTAAGTCACTCCAGCACAAATCGAGTGTGCCTAATTGCAAAGCTTCGGCAGACGTACGCAAGTTAAAAAGTTGAGCTGCTGGCTTGATATCAACAGTGACTTGACCATTGGTTTGTGCTTTTACACGACTGGCAAAAGCTTCTACGGCCTTGTGTTTACTATGTGCTAAGGGAAAATGATGTGAGAACACCAAATTGATTGGGCCCGCTTGCGCGCGTGTGACGGATGGCAAAGCCATTGCACTGGCCGCACCAGCCGCATAACTCAAGACAGTACGACGTGAAAAACTCATAACAGCCTCCTTGGCTTTCTAATAAAAAACATCTCACATGCCAATCATCGGCTTGATACAAATATAACCTGAGAACAGTAATCCAATGGCTGGCGTTGTTGGGCAGAAAAATGGCGGATCCACACCCTCTTTTATCCAGTAGTTTGCGAGCAGTTGTTTAACGTCCATTTCTTTATCACGATCAATGGGTCAGTTTCAATCCAGGCTCGTGCCAATCCATCGCAGCTAGTTGCCCAGTGTGCGACATGGTCACGTAGGCTGTTCGCATCTCAGGTCCACCAAAACAGATGTTGGTCGTTAGCATATCTGGCACCATGTGGTGCCGTACCAAACCTGTCAATGGTGATATTTCTGCGATGCTGCATCCCTCTATCGTGGCAGCACAGATGTTCCCAGAGGCAGAAACGGCAATACTGTCAAACCGCGAGTAGCCTGGCAACCCGACGACGATTCGCCCCCCAGATGGCGAGGGCCAGGGTCTGGAACGAATCTGGCCTGGCCCGCTAATCTCGTAGGCCCAAATACGTCCAGTGTCAGTTTCAGCGACATAAAGAGTGCACCCATCAGGAGACAAAGCAATACCGTTCGGCGTAATAAGCGGACCTATTACCTGCCTTATTTCGGATCCGTCAGCACGAGCCCAGTAGACGAATCCACGATCCATGTCTCGGTCACGCCGCTTGCCATGGTCGGTAAACCAAAAGCCACCATGACCATCAAAGACGATGTCATTGGGCCCCTTGAGCAAATGCTCACCACAACGGTCATACAAGCGCTCGACCTGACCAGTTTTTAAATCGACGGTGTCTATCCAGCCGCCCATGTAGTCCACAGGCACACCGTGCGGGCGAAGTGTTGCACCAACTTGAACCCACGCCATGCCACCGTTGTTGCAGATATAAACCAGGCCTTCGGGGCCGATAGCTGCGCCATTCGGGGCGCCTAGCATCTTGGCAATCACTTCCACCGCACCGTTGCCTTTCACTCGCGAAAGTGTTTGTCGCTCAATTTCAACAAGTAAGACCGACCCGTCTTCCTGTGCAATTGGCCCTTCAGGGAAACGCAAACCAGTGGCAATGATGCGCATTAAATCAACCTACCTTTCTTAGAATTTGCATCTTTTCAGCGATGCCATTGGGCATTCCTGCTGACTCATTCATTGAATTAGTTATTGACGATGCGTGGCAACCACAATACCAAACCAGGAATATAAGCCACTAAAAAAATTACCAGCAACCACACCAATGTAAATGGTGCAAGCATCCTAAAAGATTGGCTGTATGTAATGCCTGCAATCTTGCACGCCACCATTGCCAATATGCCCACGGGTGGAGTGACAGAGCCCAGAACCAACAACATGATGGTGACAATTCCAAAATGAACCGGGTCGTATCCCAAATGTGCAATCAATGGCGCCATGATGGGGACCACAATAATCAACGCAGGCACGGGCTCCAAAAATGTCCCGAGCAAAAAGAAAAAGCAAATCAACACCAACATCGCCCATTGCGGATCTGTTGTGATGGTTAACATTAATTCAAGCGATGCCTTCCCCACCCCGGCACGACTGAGAACCCAACTAAACAAACCCGCGCCAGCCAGTGTAATCAGCGCGCTGGCTGTCATAAACGATGCATTGGAAAAGTTTTTATAAAGCATTGACCATGATTGATTGCGCTGAATTAGTCCAAATAAAAGAGCGTAAAGCGCAGCCACACCACCCGCCTCTGTTGGCGTGAATACACCCGACAAAATGCCACCAATAATAATAACGGGCATGACGATCGCAGGCATTGCACGCAACGTGACTTGCGAGCGCTCACCCCAAGTCACTTTAGGCGAAGGTTTTGCTCCCACGCTCGGCGCCATGAACCAGACCAAAATCAACATAGACAGACCAGCCATGATGCCAGGTATCACACCGCCTAAAAATAACGAGCCAATCGATACACCCGTCACCGACCCATAAATGACTGCAATGATGCTTGGTGGAATGATGGGGGCCATCATCGATGCACATGCAGTAACGGCAACTGCAAAATCAGCGCGGTACCCCTCTTTTTTCATGGCAGGAATCATCATCGAACCAATCGCGGTTAAATCCGCTAAGGCCGAGCCAGAAATCGCACCCATGAACATGTTGGTGAGAATATTGGCCTGCGCCAATCCGCCACGAAAATGTCCAATCCATCCTTTGGACAAATTGACTAATCGCGTGGTAATACCCGACACGCCCATCAATTCACCCGCTAATACAAACAAGGGTATAGCTAACAATGAAAAGTTATCCAGCGCCTCGTAATACTGTTGCGCAAGAATCAACAAAGGCACTGGCCCATCGAGCAAAATCTTGACGATAGCGGCCAAGCCCAAACAAAATCCGATCGGCATGCCCAACACCATGAGCACCGTAAAGAGTGCCAGCATCCAAGCAATGGTCATAGAGAATCCCCAGGTTTCAATACATCTTCAGAGGTTTGCCCCCACGTCAACACAATAATGAGTGCTTCAAGGACAGGGCCCACGCACAGCGCCATATAAACCGTCCATTTGGGAATTTCCAGCATGGGCGTCATCTGATTCCAAACACGCGACATCAGTTGAACGCTTGCAACGGCAAGCAAGACACAAAAAATAATTGAAAGTAAATCGCACAGTTGATAGACGTATCGACGCGCGTTGGGGCCCACCACTAATTCAAGTGCTTCAACGCGAATGTGTCCGCGCGCTCGACCCACCAACACCGATGTAATCATCACACCCCAAATCATCAAGCCACGGATGAGCTCTTCAGCCCAAAATAATGATTCGTTGATGACGAATCGAAAAAAGATTTGCAATAACACCAAAACAAAATACGTCACCAACATGGCCACCGATAGCGCGTTTAAACTTTCTTCAAGAAAACGCACCAAAGGGGCCAGTCGATGTACCTCACTGTTTGAATACTTCATAAGCAAAGATTTTTCTGTAACTCAGCAGTTAAAAAATCAAGCCTTGACCGCTGCCTGAACCGCCTCAACAAATGCTTTGCCCCTTGCACCTGTTTTTCCGATAAAGTTGGTAAGCACAGGCCCCATTTTGTTTCTAAAGCTTGCAATATCAGGCGCCTCAAAAACCTTGACGCGCCGCGCCAAGTCTGCCCATGCGTCTTTCTGTTCTTTGATATTGACGGTCCACATTTCGGTTTGAACCGCCTGCACTGCGTTGTCACGAATAGCTTTTTGCACGTTTGCAGGTAAAGTTGCCATCCGCTTTGCGCTCGCCATCATTGACACCTCAGAAAAGATGTGATCCGTTTTGGTTGCGAAAC
>RFYV01000134.1 GCA_009921265.1 Betaproteobacteria bacterium
CAGACACATAGTCCCGGGCGCTGGGCTTGGCAGTTTCTGCGGCAATCTCGGCCTGCAAGCGATGCAGCACAACTTCAGCCACAGGTCTAAACTTCTTGCTGATCACAGGGCGACCTTCTTCATGGTCAAAGGTTGCTTTCATCCACATGCGCTCAGCAATACGGGCGGCTTCCCTGACGTTGGAGGAGTCAGTGCTGCGGCGAAACCAGTTTTTAATTCCTTCGAGTTTGTAGTGTGCCTGCCACTTTTTGCTGTCAAAGCGGCGCACCAAGCGAATGAGCTCAGGCTTGATTACAATGGTTTCAGTGCTGGGAACACGCATGAATAGCAGTTTAAAGTCACTTTTTAGAAAAAGCAACCAGCGGCAGACCATCAATTCGTGTAATAACCGTGTAATTGACAGTTTAAAATAAAAACAAGCTGTAAGTGCTTGTTTTTAAAGGGGTTTTGGCTCCTCGACCTGGGCTCGAACCAGGGACCTACGGATTAACAGAAAGTCGGGCTACTTAAAAGTCCATATAAATCAATGACTTATATAGATAATTACGGAGCGTGTAATATTTCGTGCAATTGAAAAAAAATTGTAAATTACAATTTTTCCAGCACTTTTGCTGATTTTGCACTCAGACGCGGCACTTGTCAGGCGGAAATTTGAAGCCAGGCGTGGGTCTAGAACCTGTTGTGGTGAAAGTTAGACTCCATGCGCGGACACTGAACTAGACATATTGAGCGGCATCGGAAGTGAAAACCGTGGAATAGCACGTGTAATAAGTTTGCAGTTCGTGGGTTCCTCAATTATTTTGGTTGCTTTAAACACAATGAGGATTTAACATTTGCCCATGATTGATTGGAACTCCTGTCCTGCCGTAGAACTGAACCCCGAGCTTGTTAGCGGAGCTTGGGTGTTTAGAGGTACCCGCGTACCTGTTGTTGCTTTGTTTGAAAATCTAGAGGATGGTGTAACTGTCAACGAGTTTGTTGAGTTATTTCCCGGAGTAGATTTGCTGCATGCTCGCAGCGTTTTAGAGCATGCCGCTAAAAGTGTGATGGCGGTTCATTAGCCTTGAAAGTTTTGTTTGATCAAGGCACACCCGTTCCATTAAGAAGCCATATCTCGTCTCACCATGTGGCAACAGCCTATGAGCTTGGTTGGGCAACTCTGAAGAATGGTGAGCTATTAACCGCAGCTGAGAAAGATGGATTTGAGGTTTTAGTCACTACCGATACGAACCTTCGGTATCAGCAAAATTTGACACAAAGGAAAATTGCTCTTGTTGTTCTTGGCACTACAAGTTGGCCCAGGATTCAAAAAAATATAAAAGCAATTGTTACTGCAATTGACTTAGCTACTCCTAATTCATATCAGAGTGTTTCAATAAATTAATTTGAAGCAGGCCTGGGTCTCAAATCACGGAGTGCAAAAGTTAGGTGGTGGATCCGATGCTCGAATCCAAAAAGGCCTAAGTTCGACTCACATTTGGGACTCAAACAATTCACCACCAATATCAGTCTACTAATAAATGCCCCGTCTTAACAAAGATGGTGCACCCTTCGACGCTAAAAGGTTTGTGTGAGCTCATATGAGGACTACGTAACCAAGTCCCCTTGGGATAACGTCCGTGCTCATCCTCAAACACACCGTCAATAACAAATATCTCCTCACCACCAAAATGTCTATGCGGATTAAAATAAGTATCGGGCGCCCAGCGGACCAAGGCTGTGCTGGTAGTGCCAAATGAGGCTAGTGGCATAACAGTTAAACCAGGCACCATTCCAGCAAACCAAGGCGATGTGTGAGTGTTGATCACAACCCGTTCAGCCTCTAGTGGATCAAGATATCTTAGTTTTACAAATAATATGCAGCCCGTATCTGTAAATGGTGTGTGAGAAGAGCCGGGTGGATTCTTGACGTAAGTGCCTGCAGGATATTGACCATGTTCATCCTCAAATACGCCCTCCAACACAAGAAATTCTTCTCCAAAGTCGTGCTGATGGCGACTAAAGCTTGATTTGGGCGCATAGCGCACTAAGCTGGTTGCGCGAGCGACTTCATCACCATCACGCTCGAGCATGATTCTGTCAACACCTACCACAGGGGATGCAATCCATGGCAATTCACCAGAAGCTATTGCTAATTTCTGAGTTAAATCTGTGTTGATTTGCATTGTGTTTTTCTGTGTTTAATGGAGAACCTGAAATACCCAACATGATAAGGCTCGGATAGGTAATACAACTTGTCCTCGAAATAGGGTTTTTGCAAAATATTGACTGCAATGAGCAGATGCATTACTTAGGGATTTATTAGTTTAACCTTGTCAAAGTTACATTTAAAGAAAAGTATTATCTTTTGATATTTTTTTCACCTCTACATCAATTATGTCTCCATCACTTTTTTTGACTTTATCAGTTCCCTTAGCCATGTGCTTCCATTGCTGATATGCCTGCGCAAATAAAACCAATGTTGGCTTCCTACCTGTAAGTAACCAACGCACAGAAGACGCCAATAAAAGCACGCAAATAAAGACCACGGCAAAAACAAGCAGCAACGTAGCAAGAGTTCGAATGAGAAATCGGGTTAAGAAACTCATTTTTTATTTTCATTTTTAAAATCGTTAGATACAAATGTAAGTATAGCGATTGCTGCCACTGGCAAGTCTTAAGGAGTTTAATATATAAATCCCTAAAACGAAATTGATAATTCCTTTCAATAACTTCATTAAAATAGGCAAATCTAGATTTTGAAATTACTAATTTCAACATACGGGTTTTTATAAAAGTGGCGATATATATTTTGGGACAATACAAAAGGACGCTTTCGAGTCCATTAGATGTGACCAAGGTTCCTATGTTATCGGTATCCCCATGATGAATTGACCGCCAATACTCCGCATCGTGCCTGAGGGGGGCGCATACAAATCTACTACCCCTTCATTTTATTTTTCGAATTTGGCTAAGATATAGATGAAGATACACTAGTTGGAACACCAGCCAAGGTGCGAGTGATTAAAGGTAAAGTACCAATTGAACTGTAGCCACTATCAAAAGCAAAATAAAAAGTCTCTAATCATGTTTCACATGAAGGACCGCTCAAAAGAATTACTAAATTTTTCTACTTCTGCCATATTAACCCTACAAAGAAAAAGTCCCAATTCCAAATGAGATGATCCCATTAGAAGTATTAAAATCAATATTTACTTGTGGACTGACCGCCAGTACAAAATTCAATACTTCAACTGAGAATGTATTTTCTAAAACATTAGCTTAACAATAGAGAGGTTATTTTGAAAAATATATTGATTGCATCTTTGCTCGCATATACATTTTCTGCGTGGTCTGCAGATTCAGAGCCAACACAAGCAAGCTCTAAATCTGTTGCAGATATTCTTTTACCAGCAAGAAGTGCAATCAAGTCAGGTAATTATGAGAAAGCCATTGAATTGCTAACAGAAGCTGATCAAAAAAAATCAGCTGACTGGCATAATTTGATGGGATACAGCCTAAGAAAAAAACTGGTTCCTAATTTTAACGAAGCTGAAAAATATTACATCTCAGCTTTGAATCTAGACTCTAATCATCGAGGAGCACTTGAATATTATGGCGAGTTACTTCTAATTAAAAATGACTTGGTTGGAGCTGAGAAAATGCTTGCTCGGTTAGACAAAGCATGTCTGTTTGGATGTGAAGAGTTTCAAGATTTGAAAAAAAGTATTCAACAGTACAAAGCACTAAAACCGTAATCATGAATTGTTTACTTTCTGTTCTTGCATTAATCAACCCCTGTTTAAGCCATGCCGTTAAAGACTGAGATGAACCTTTTTACTTTAATGCGTTTTATCTTCGTAGCACTGACGATTGCAACCAGCGCCGCTTTGGCTCAGTCCGGTTCAAACGTTGAGCGCTATAGGCACCTACCGGCTAGTGCAGATGGAATTGGTAAAACCTATATGGGCCGCGAAATCGCGGCGGTGATGGGCTGGCAGGGCGCAGCATGGTGCTGAGTCATTTCTCTCCGTTATTAGCGAGTGGAGCGTCGATCTATGCGAAGCTGTCGGCTAGGGTGGGAAGTATCACGGATAACAAGAAGGGCGGA
>RFYV01000135.1 GCA_009921265.1 Betaproteobacteria bacterium
GACATTCAGCAAGATACCTCACCCCAACAGGTTTTATCCGATGCATTGCTACAAGCCATGCGTGTTGTGCTGCGTCATCCGCAACTAGATGCTGCGTTCAAAGATTTGGTACTCACCATGCCCTCTGAAACTTACATCGCCGAGCAACTGAGCGTTGTAGATCCACAGCGCATTCATCAAACGCGCGAGATGATGCGCACGCAAATAGCTATTCAATTAAAAGAGGTTTGGATTTGGGCATTTGAAAATCACAACACCCCCGGCGCTTACGAGCCCAATGCAGTAAGCAGTGGAAGACGCGCGCTCAAAAGCCTTGCCCTCACCTATTTGTGTTTAGCAGATGCAAAAACTCACGAAAGCACTTGGCATCAAACAGCATTGCATACCTACAAACACGCCAACAATATGACCGACAGATCCAATGCATTGAGTGCATTGGTGAACTGCGGCGCCGATTGCGCACAAGAGGCCTTGCAACACTTTCATAGCACTTATCAAAAAGAAGACTTGGTATTGGATAAATGGTTTGCACTGCAAGCTGGCGCGATTGATCGCGACGGACAAGGCATTCATCGCGTTAGAAAACTCATGAATCACCCCGATTTTCATTTGCACAACCCCAACCGTGCCCGCAGTTTGATTTCTACTTTTTGTCATGCTAACCCCAATGCATTTCACAGAGTCGATGCTGCAGGATATGTTTTTTGGGCTGAACGCGTGATCGAGATTGATGCATTCAATCATCAAGTAGCTGCGCGTTTGGCTCGAGCGATGGACCGTTGGCGCAAACTGGCAGAGCCTTATCGCTCTGCTGCGCACGAAGCGATTCAACGCGTTGCCGCCAGCAATCAATTGAGTAACGATGTGTTAGAGGTTGTTTTGCGCTCACTCGAGGAGTAACTGCATGAGTACATCACTGTCACGCTATTTGGTGGAGCAAGAACGCGCCAAAGGAAAGATACCACCCGAGTTGCGTTTGTTGCTAGAGGTGGTGGCACGCGCTTGCAAAAGCATCAGTCATAGCGTCAACAAAGGCGCGTTGGGCGGTGTACTTGGCAGCACTTCAACAGAAAATATTCAAGGTGAAGTACAAAAAAAATTAGATATCATTGCCAATGAAGTATTGATTGAAGCTAACGAATGGGGCGGACATTTGGCTGCGATGGCGTCAGAAGAAATGGACAGTATTTATTTGGTGCCCAATAGATATCCCAAAGGCGAATATCTGCTGTTGTTTGATCCGCTCGATGGTTCGAGCAACATTGATGTGAACGTGAGCATTGGAACCATATTTAGCGTTTTAAAAAAACCAGACGGCACAAAAGGTGTGAGTGAAAAAGATTTTTTGCAAGCGGGCTCCCAACAAGTGGCTGCGGGTTATTGCGTGTACGGACCACAAACCACCTTGGTGTTAACTGTAGGCAACGGCGTAGATATGTTTACGCTCGATCGCGAGCAAGGATCGTTTGTATTAACGCACGAGGATGTCCAAATCCCTGCAGACACCAAAGAGTTTGCCATCAACATGAGCAACATGCGTCACTGGGATGACCCTGTTAAAAAATACATTGACGAATGTTTGCAAGGCAAAGAGGGGCTACGCGGCAAAGATTTTAATATGCGCTGGATTGCAAGCATGGTGGCCGATGTGCATCGCATACTCACGCGCGGTGGTGTGTTTATGTATCCGTGGGATAAGCGAGAACCCAATAAGCCCGGCAAATTGCGTTTGATGTATGAAGCCAATCCGATGAGTTGGCTGGTTGAGCAAGCGGGGGGTGCGGCGACCAATGGAAAACAAAGAATTTTGGATATTGTACCCAGTCAATTGCACGAAAGAGTGAGCGTGATTTTGGGATCTAAGAATGAAGTGGAGAGAGTGACGGGTTATCACCGCGATTAAATTACTGGGGTGCTTGCAATACTTGATGCGATTGACTGATTATGGATTTGAATTTTTCAGAAGTGCGCTACCAAATAACAATATAAACTTTGAACGTAAGGTCAGAGTTGATAAAGGCATCATTTAAATCCGCCTCCTGCTCTTGTGCAAGAGGTTGATAGCCGAGTACTGCCATATCCAAATCGGAATACTTTTTTTATTTTCAACCACCCTAGATCCAAATGCCTAAAAAATTTGATCTGGGATAACATTGGAAATGTATGTTTTGAATAATTCCCCACTCAAGTTGAGTCACATCAATGCGAACACTTGAATTAACCATTTTTAATTTGTAAATTTTGAAGTAATGCTTTTGCTTCAGCGATGAATTCAGAAATTATGGAAACAACAGCAACGGCTATCTTTTCATCATAGGTATAACTACTTTTAGAGCGCATTTTTCTAAATAATTTGCAATTAGACCAATCGCTTTTGAGCAGCGATTGGTCATTACCGCTTCTAATTAATTCAGAAAATTGCATGGAATCGTATATCTCAGGATTTGCAGAATTAATTTCCATTTATCTTTTAATAATTTTATGACTGATCTCATAAGTGAACTCATAGCGCTGAATGAGTCCATCTCTGATTTGAGTGTCAGCAATATCTTGCAAATACCGGTTATTTCCCTCAACCAATCTATCGAGCGCATTTTTTAATGGCGCTAAGTCAAGCTTTTTAGAATTCATTACAAGCTAATATATGAAAGTTAGATAACTTATTGTACGATTAAGCCCTTACCTCTGAACATGTACTTGGCAGGAATGATTAGCGGGGATTGAATGTTGGACTTGGTGGTATTACTCAGGCTGGGGAAGCGACGACGCTTCTCTTGACTCATATTAATATTACACTCTAATACAACTCCACCATTGTGCTCCAACCACTCACTCCAACCCATGCAACAACTCATTGGAATCGATCTCGGCGGAACCAAAATTGAAATTGCGGTGATTAATCCATCGCTAGGTATTGTTTACAAAGACCGCGCTCCCACTCCTCAAAAATCTTATTCAGATATTTTGAATGCGCTGCATTCCCTCATTAATAAAACAATCTCTCATCAAAAACTCCCTCACCCCAAAGCCATTGGCATTGGTATGCCAGGATGTTTAGATCCTGTGACGCAACTCGTGCGTGGGTCCAATACATTGGTGCTCAACGGTCAGCCCTTGGGCAAAGATTTGGAACAACTTCTGCAATGCAAAGTGCATCTTCAAAATGATGCCAATTGTTTGGCAGTGAGTGAAGCAGTTGATGGCGCTGCTCAGGACTTGCAAGTGGTGTTTGCCGCAATCATCGGCACAGGTTGTGGTGGCGGTTTTGCGATCAATCGCAAAGCATGGGGAGGCAAAAACGCAATTGCAGGTGAATGGGGGCATAACCCCCTACCCTGGCCCAGTGTTGATGAAATCAACGTTGAGCCTTGTTGGTGTGGTCAAGTGAGTTGTCAAGAAACGTGGATCAGTGGAACGGGTTTTGCAAACGATCATTTGCGCATCACTGGGCAAACATTAAAAGCAGAACAAATCATTGACAACATGCGTGCAGGTGATGCGAATGCGCAGTTGAGTTTTAAAAGATACGTGAATCGATTGGCGCGTGCACTGGCTAGTGTGATGAATGTGTTGGATCCCGATTGCATCGTGCTGGGTGGTGGCATGAGCAATGTGGATGAAATTTATGAGTTGCTACCCAATGAGTTGGTGAGGTATACGTTTACAAAACCAATTGCAACGCCTGTGGTGAAGGCGTTGCATGGGGACTCTTCGGGGGTGAGAGGCGCGGCTTGGTTGGTGGGGGCAAACAAGGCCTAATGAGCTGGGTCCTGAGAACCACTTGCATCCTGTTTATGTTCAGGACTTAACACAAGACAACTTTCTAACAATTTATACACCATCGTTTATTTGGGATCCGAAAACCCCAACACTACTTGGTGTGATTATTTTCAATGCGGAACTCTCCAAGGCTATGGGATAAAAGCCATTTGTTATAGATGCTAGAAGACTGGCGCTTCTTCCATTGACTGATAATTGGTTTCATAGGCTTGCGCACTTAGATCATGGCATCGTGGCAATTGCGCCCGCAAAGTTCCAAAAGGAAGTTATCCGAGTCGCGTACGCTGCTGCGTCCCGGG
>RFYV01000136.1 GCA_009921265.1 Betaproteobacteria bacterium
GCTGGATCAACCCAAGCATTGACCGCCCTGAAATTGAGGCGAGTCTTCAAGCCATGATTGACGCACAGAAGAACCCGCCTGTCGTAACCCCACCATTACCTTGGAGCAACTGAAATGACTGAAATCGTTCAAGAAAAACCTACTGCTGAACAAATTGCCAAGCACTACAACGCTGCAATGGACTCAGTGAACCTCATCAACGGCGGCAAGCCCGAAATGATGAGCGATGCTGATTGGGCAGACTGCCTGTCCCGCAACAAAGAGCATTTGAAGATCATGCTGGCAAAGGATTTCTGGACAACGGAAGACTTGGCCCCCTTGCAAGCGGCTTCGGCATAATAGAAGAGGGCAAACCGCTGGCCCAAACAGCGGCAATTACACGGAGAGTTTCATGGAAAAAATCACCCTTTCGACTGAGCTGGTCAACGCAATCCTGCAATATTTGGGCAATCAGCCCTATGCTCAAGTTGCTCAATTGATTCAAGGCATCCAACAGGAAGCCCAAGCACAAGCCCAGCCTGAGAAGGTTGATGCTGAACCCGTAAATTAAGGGGTAAGCATGGAAGGGGTTGAAGAATTGGCTACCGAAACTGACAAGCGTTTAAGCGTTCATGAGGCGATATGCGCAAGTCGTTACGAGAGCATTCAAGCCCGTTTCGACGAAGGTTCCAAGCGCATGAACAGGATCGAGTACCTCTTGTATGTAGTCATTCTTGCCGTGTTGCTTGGCCCCGGAGTTGCCGCAGATTTTGTCAAAAAATTACTGGGGGTGTAATGATTGACCTCACTAAAGCCATTGGAGCGGTTGCAGCAAGCATTGCAGCGATTGGGGGTGGCTACACCCTTGCCGATAAGTTTGGCTGGTTTGACCGAGCCATCATTGAATGGTCTCCAGAGAATTTTAAAATTGTGGCAGAGGTTGACAAGCCAATCACTGTCACGGTTGCAAGAATAAAAAAACGGGACGACTGTTCTGTTGAAAGTTTTACGCCAAGCATTCGTGATGCGGAAGGCATGGTGCATGAGGCGACCACCACCGCAAGCAAGTTTTCTGGCCCAGCAGGCCCAGAGATTGACACGTTCACATACGAACTCACAATGGTGAGAAAAGAAAAGATTGCCAGTGGCAAAGCAACCTTGCTGGCGACCATCAAATACAAATGCCCTGAAGGGGAGCGCGTTGTGCAGTATCCCCGTCACGCAAATTTAAGTTTTGAATTGAAAGGGTGACCATGATTCCAATTGTTGCATCCCTCCTTGGTACATTGGCTCAGAACGGTCTAGGCCTTTTGTCATCTGCGCTCCAAGCAAAGGGCAAAGAGGTTGTTGAGAACGCCCTTGGCGTGAAGATTTCTGACAACCCTAGTCCAGAAGAGGTCAGCAAATTGCGCCAGTTGCAATACGACCACGAAGAACGATTAATTGAACTTGGCATCATGAAAGCCCAAGCGGAGTTGGAGGAACTCAAGGTATTTGCTCTGGCCTCTCAGAACGAGGATAACAACGTCACAGACCGCTGGAAAGCAGACATGGGTAGTGACTCTTGGCTGTCCAAGAATATTCGCCCTATGAGCCTTGTAGCCATCTTTGTGGGGTACTTTATCTTTGCCATGATGTCTGCATTCGGCCTGAACGCCAATGAGTCCTATGTCCAATTGCTGGGACAGTGGGGGATGCTAATTATGGGCGCTTATTTTGGTGGCCGCACAATTGAAAAACTGGCTGACATGAGGAGCCGAAAATGAGCCTAAGTCAAGAACAGGCCGCATTTTTGCTGGATATGTGCAAGTTGATCCAGCACGCCACTGAGCAAGGTTTTGTAGTCACTGGAGGGGAGTTGTCCCGCACACCAGAGCAGCAAGCCATTTATTTGAAAACGGGTCGGTCAAAGACCATGAACTCTATCCACCTCAAGAGGTGCGCCATTGACTTGAACTTCTTCAAAGAAGGACAGATAATTTGGGACAAGGGCATCATTGCTCCGCTGGGCGCTTATTGGGAATCTTTGCATCCCAAAAACCGTTGGGGCGGCAACTTTAAATCACTTGTAGATTGCCCTCACTTTGAGCGCAATGTTGGATAAAGGGAAGACGCAATGACACTAATCCCATCATGGGTGATGACGTATGACAGTCTGACCTCCACGGTACTTCAATACTTGGAGCGTAAAGACGCCGCCGTTGTTGAGGCTATTCCAACTTTTATTTCATTGGCCGAGTTTGAGGTTTCTCAAGAAATTAAGACGTTGGGGCAACTGCAAGTGGTAGAAGCAAACATGACCGCAACCAACGCAATTTTGCAAAAGCCTGCGCGCTGGCGAAAAACGGTGTCAATGAGTGTCACTGTGGCAGGTAAAAAGCAACCCGTTTATTTGCGAAAATACGAGTATTTGAAAAATTATTGGCCAGATGCCAGTTTGACCGATGTGCCTTTGTATTACGCTGACACCGATTGGGAGCACTGGTACATTGCACCAACGCCCACATTGGCCTATGCTTTTGAAGTTCTTTACTACGAGCGCATCTCTCCATTGAGTTCTGCCAATCAAACAAATTGGCTGACTCAAAATGCCCCGAACGCTATGCTGTTTGGAACCCTGTTGCAAGCAATGCCGTTCCTTAAAAACGATCAACGCACCATCTTCCAACAGAAATACACTGAGGCGCTCCAAGCCCTAAAAGCTGAAGATGTGGCGCGTGTTGGTGATCGTCAAGCCATTGCCGTGGACTCTTAATTATGACCAGCTACGTTAACCCCTACACAGGTCAGACGATCAGCCCATCGCAAGTGGGTTATGAACAACTGACTATCAGCACCAACACAACTCTTGAGTGGCCAATTAACGGCAACACAGACAGTGTTGTTGCCAACATTATTGAAGTATCGGCAACCGTCAATACAAATTTGAAGTTGTACATGCCGCCTGCAACTTCGGTGTCTACAGGTCAGAGCGCATTGATTCGCAACATTGGGTCTTATTCATTCACCGTGGTGGACACAAGTGGGAATACGATTGTTTCGATTGCTTCTGGTATAGCCCAGTACATTTACGTCACCACCAACACAACAATCAATGGCACGTGGGGCACCGTGACGTTTGGTGCCGGGACTTCTGCGGCTAATGCGGCCACGTTGGCAGGCTTTGGCCTCAAGGCCATCAACACTACGTTGAACACGCAGATTCCTGTTTCGGCATTTTCTTCTGCTTACACTTTTAACTCGGCTGACCGCGCATCGCTATATGTGTGGACGGGCGGTGCAGGTACCGTAACTTTTCCAACTGCATCCGATGTTGGAGCAAGTTGGTATGTTGTGATCAAAAACGACGGCACGGGTATTTTGAACGTGGCTTTGACTGGCGCAAACACCATTGACGGAAACGCCAGCGCACAATTGCAAATTGCCGAATCGTTTGTTGTGGTGTCTGACGGCACCAATTACGTGTCGTATGCCTACGGTCAATCAGCGCAATTTTTCTTTACCCAGTTGGTAAAAAATGTGACGGGTGGCACAGTGACGCTGACCTCTGCCGAGGCCTCCAGCATCATCCAAGAGTACACAGGCACTTTGGTGTCAAACTGCACGATGAGCTCGCCGATTTTGTCGGAGACTCCTATGGATTGTCCAAATCCGCAGCTTCTTTCGAAGGGGGAAAATACATCGTATTTGCAGGGGTTCGGTTCATGGCAGAAAGCGCGAGGATTCTCGCCCGGCCTGAACAAGAAGTTTTGCACCCGGATCCAGAAGCGGGATGCCCCATGGCCGACATGGCTTCCCTTCCTCAAGTGAACGCTGCATGGGACTTTCTTAAGTCCGGTCCCTCCACGACTCCCATCACTTACATGAACAGCACAGCTGACATTAAAGCTTT
>RFYV01000137.1 GCA_009921265.1 Betaproteobacteria bacterium
GGGTCTTACGCAAAGGTGGAACAGACACAGCTTGGTTTTGGTTCAGTAGTGAGCCCAAAGGCTTGATGGCTTTAAGAGAAAAGTTACGCAAGGATTGATTCTCAAAGCCTTTGAACAAAGTTTGGGGTCTAGAAGAATGCCGCTCATTTTTGCCCTGCGTAAAAATCGTTAAGTCAGGATAAAGTTCAGCTTACGCGCCGTGCTACTGGCTTGAACTTAAAAACACAGATGAAGACTTTCATACTTTACTTAGCAACAGCATTAACCGAAATTATTGGTTGCTTTCTCCCGTATCTTTGGCTACGCCAGAATGGTCCAGTTTGGGTATTGGTTCCAGCGGCAATCAGTTTGGCTGCTTTTACTTGGTTGCTGACATTACATGAAGCGGCATCTGGGCGTGTGTATGCATCTTACGGTGGTGTCTATATTGCCACTGCAATTGCTTGGCTGTATTTTGTAGATGGCATTCGACCATCAATTTGGGATGTTGTCGGTGTAACAGTAACCTTGACTGGGGTAGCGATCATCGCCTATCAACCAAACTAATCAACTTCTGCTTGAGTATCGTTGAGTCAAGTTCGGCTTAGGCGATTGAACCGTGCTATCGGCTTGACTTGGTCATCAAGTGTCGTTTTACACGGTTACGATAACTCAAGATGAAGCATAAATCCAAATGATTAAAAAAATCTGCGCCTTAGTTTTTCTCTCAGTTTTGTCAATCACTGTGATGGCGCAAGATATTTATGACGGCTACACATTAAAAATTCCTAAAGTAAGTGTAGGTGACATCCTTTATCGTGATGTGCAGATTACTGTCGGGCAAATTCTTGCGGTAAATGGAGGTGTACCAATCCAAGAGTTCGACAAATATGAACCGACAACAAATGTTCTTAATATTCCTTCTGTTTTAGTTGGTGGTTCAACTTATACAAATGTCCAAATTACAGTTGGTCAAATACTTTCGGTCGGGGACAGTGGACCTCTGGATCCGATGAAGTGGTTGATAACTTCAGTAAAGCCCGCTGGACAATTACTTATTTCCACATATGTACCTAATTTAAATGGCGACTACGACATAGTCGCAACTGGTGACTTAAATGGAGATGGATTCGATGACATTGTGCTTGGTCCTAAAGTTTGGGATTCAACAGCAACATATGATTCAACCACTGGTAATTGGACTGTTCACCCAGAGATATTGAATAAGTACCAGAAATTAATTATTGCTTTTTACAATCCAAAATCAGGAAACTTTGAACCCGATCCAGTTGTTCAAAATCGTATGCCCGTAATGCAATGGGCAAATAAAGCATTGATCGGCGATTTTAATAAAGATGGTTTTAATGATTTACTGGTAGTGGGATCAGGTCCAGACCAAGGACAGGGATGCGGTGAAGCCTCGGTTTTGATGCTTGGATCAGCTACTGGTATTTACGATGCATCTCACTTCTTGCCAAGATTGTCTTCGTATACGCATCAAATGGCAGTAGCTGACTTGAATGGAGATGGTAAACAAGACTTTATATTTTTGAATAATCAATATGTTCCGTGGAGTGAGACTGATCCAAAAATTGCTACTTGCTCATATAGGAGATATCCTGGAACAAATAATTCTTATGTAATTTTATCCAATAACACAGGTTGGACATATCAAACTCTTGAGGTCAATTCAACAGAGCTAGGTCCAATCGTTACTACCGATAGAAATCAACATGGAGGAAGTTATTCTTCTTTAGGAACCATAGACTTTGATCAAGATGGCAATGTTGATTTAGTGATTTATGGCGGTAATTTTGGGTCAATTCCGTTCAAAGCAGTAGTTCTAAAAGGTGATGGACGCGGAGGCTTTGCATATCATTCGTCTTTTGAATCAAAACCATTTGGCAATTTATCAGTTTCTGCCGCTATCCTGAGCAGGGATTTAGATGGTGATAACAAACCAGAATTAGTATTGAATTTTGCAGCTGCTGACCCCAGTAAACCTGCATGGCAAGGCAGTCTTTATAAAGTATTCAAGTTAAATAGTAGCACTAAGATCTGGAGCGATGTTTCGTCTGCGTATTTTCCAAGTACATATAACCTAGTCGATACAGATCTTGTCTACTGCGATGCCATGATTTGGTTTGATGTGAATCGCGATGGAAGAGATGATTTGGTTTGCTCGGCAATGGCTCCAATTTGGTACGATGACCCAGCTTCAATCAGTCCTAGGGTTTGGCTACAAGAAAAAAGTGGGAAGTTTGTACCAGCCTTTCATAAAGATGTTTCAGTTAAATGGGCATTTGGAAATATCAGACCAATCTATCTTGGAAAAAAAGTTTATTTAGTTGGTCTTTGGGTAGAGAATGGTTACCTAAAATTTAAATTAGCAAATTAATCTAAATTGGTGTTTGAGCTATTGTTATAAATCGTTGAGGCAGGTTTGGTTTCTGCGGGGCTACCGTGCTCGTGGGTAGAAGTGGAGATCAAGTGTCGTGTTACACGACAGTTGGTGTTGTCCTTTTGAAGGACATTTCTTTTATCTACTCCAAAGCGGCTTGTGAGTTCCGTGTTGAGTGCTTATAGTAATGAGTAGTAACAATGCAAAATCAAGATGCTAAAAAAAATCTGCGCCTTAGGTTTATTCTCGATTATTTCAATAGCTTCTTCAGCGCAAGATGCCTATGACGGCGTGTATCTAACAATTCCAAAAGTAGCAATTGCAAATACTTTGTATCGCAATGTGAAGATTTCTGTGGGTCAAGTTCTGGCAGTGAATGGTGGTGCACCAAGTAAAGACTACGACACTTATATTCCTGCTACCAATGTACTAAGCATTCCATCAGTAGCTGTTGGAAGTTCTACATATACAAACGTTCAAATCACTGTTGGTCAAGTGTTTGCAGTCGGTGAAAGTGGACCTCTGAGTACACTTGGATTTGATGACTACAATTTTGAAAACTCAGTCATAAAAAGTGCCTTTATTCCAAATGAAGTCAATCTGAATCGATCGGCAACATTTTGGGGCGTGGGAACTGTTGCTCCATTGGTACCAGGTTTTGATGGCAAAGGTTTGCTTTTAGCTAGCTGGACTCCCAGCGCTAAACCTGATGCGCCAACATTTGTACTAGCACATGGTGGAGGAGGTATTGATTCCACCCTATTCGTTTTAGGTGCCGATCTTCGAGCCTTGGGCGATGCAAATATCTTAATTCTTGATAGTATTTGGAGCAGAGGCAGAGCTTCAAATGGCGGCGATAGTATCAATGCATCTGGCAAGACTCTTAGTTCCAATGCGCGTATGTTTGATTTGGTAGCTGCAGGACGTTGGCTTGCAACTCAAGGCGTGAATCCAAATAAAACGTATGCAATTGGATTAAGCCAAGGTGGTTGGGGAGTTTTGAGAGCGTTTACAAATGACCCTGTTGTCACGGAACTAGTTAAACCGCTTTACGCGGGGGGAGCATCTATTTATCCAATGTGCGAAGAGCCTGGAACTAAACACACAGAAGAAAAAAACTTTACATTTCATAAACTTGGTCCTTACCATAGCAAGGTTCTGCTCATTACAGGTGGGCTTGATACCCTAACGCCAATATCTTATTGCTCAGATTCCACACTCAAGTCTGTGGATAAATGGTTGCATTGGGAAGATGCAACCCATTCATTTAACCAAAATTTCCCTAGCGCATTTCAGCGATCCATTGATGGCACTTGTCAAACCATGGTAAATGGCTTTGGAACGCATCAATTCTGTTACAACGAAAAAAGAGTAAAGCAGATGCTTGATGAAATTCGAATTTTTTCTTCAATGTCAACGTAGTAGCTTTCAAGTATCGTTTTAAACGACGGTTATGTGTCACTACAAGCAGAAGAAAAAAGAGCAGCCAT
>RFYV01000138.1 GCA_009921265.1 Betaproteobacteria bacterium
TTTAGGCGGCAACAGTCATCGATAAAGCTGCTTTTCTGTTTGTATCAATCACCGTACCTATACGCTCTATAAGAGCTTTTTCCGATTCGTTCACTTGATGTTGATCGATTGCATTGGCCACAGTCTTATCCCACGCTTGACGTATTTCTTGGGCCATTTTTCTGAATTGTCTCATCGTAGGTTTAAAACCAAAACCACAGTCTTCACAAAATGCACCCCAAGAATGCGCCCCGACAGTTTGATAGGTGCTCTCGTCCCCAATAAACAGTGCCAACTCATTGTCACCATAGGCTTGCACACACAACAAATCATAAAAAGGTGCAATCGCATAGCCTTGATGATTGACCAACACTGAAATGTTTTTGGCATGTGCATCGCTGTTACCAATCAAGTAATTGAACATGGCCCATCTCTGAACTGATAACAAGTCTTTTCCTGAAAGCTTCAAAGCACGAAACGCATCAACAATTTTTTTGAGACTAACGAACCCACCTTGTCGCTCGTATTTCCAATCTGCACCCACACCCAACAGTTGACACGCATCAATCTGATGCAAGCAAACAATCTCTCCATCGACAACCACACGGTCATATCGCTCCACAACATAAAGTGTCTCTGGCACTTGTATCAAATCTACGTGCGGTACCAACAGTTGCATTTCGTGCGCCAATTTCATGCAGAGGTACTCGTTGATTGCGGTCGGCTGGTACTTTTCCAGCCTCGAGTCTGGTTTAGCGATGTGCGTCGATGGCGAACCTCCAACGCTGTCGTACAGAAGATGCCGCTTACCGTCGTAACGGATCCCGACTTTGTCTTGCGCACCTGCCAGTGACATACGCGTATGTTGATTGGAAGTGAGTAACGGTTTTTTTGAGCGCGTGCTTGGACTCGATGACTCAATTCCTCTTTGGACAAAGGACTGTATTGTTGCTGCGCATCTGGCTCCTTACCCTTTGGGAGTACAGACAACACACCCGGTAGATCTGCCCCCATCTCTGCAATGCTTTCTAAGGTATTTGCATTGCGAATTTGGATCTGATTCAAGACCTCATCAAGCGGCATTCCCTCGGGCAATAAATTTGAAAAGAATGTTTTAACCGCGTCTCCTCTGTAGGGCTCTTCACGCAAATCAAACTGAGGCGTTATTGGAAATGCAAACTCATTTTTAATCCATTGTTCGTCATATTGAAAAAAGTACTGCGCTGCCTCATGACCAAACCATCCCATCGCATGGTTATTCGCCCATACGCGCAGCCGAATCATGATTGATTGCCTTTACTTTTTGACGGCACTGCATCACTGGGTTGTTGAGTAGCTCTTGGATTCACAAGCTGCCCCCCTGAGACACCAAAGTCAGGTCGCCTACTCATTTTGGCTTGGCGCACGCCTTGGTGATATTTGGAATTGGCATTGACCTGCAAGCCAGCGACATCCAAGCTAAGCCCTAAGCCACCAATAAGCCTCACAAGCTTGCCGAGGCTACAGTTTTCTGGATTGGCCTCTACATCGCGAATGAATGAAGCGCTCACGCCACAAACGGACGCGGCCTCTTCACGAGAAAGCTTTTGGAGTTTGCGTTCGGCTTTTAGAGCATTTGCTAAATCATTGAGAAGGGATGATTCAATCTGCATTTTTGTCCTTATGGGAGCATATTATAAGATAAAAACATTATATATCAATAATTTATTCCTATAAGGTCAAAATTTATTAATTAAAACACTTATTCTGTAGTTTTGACCTCATGGGGTCGAAAAAATAATAGTCTAAATCATCCCTGCTTTTACTCAGGCGTCAAAATTTCTTGAGGGGCATTTAAAAATGCAAACGGATTGAGAAATTGACGACGCCAAAAAAAAGCACGATCAGCCTGACTTAAGTCAGCCTCGTCGCACGTGACGTTCCATTCGCGCTCTATCAGCTGAACCTGCTGATTGATCAGTTGTATGGCTTGTGCGCGTCCAATCAAAAAGTGATGGGACGCCTCGATGCAAGTTGTTAATTGGCTCGTTCGCTCGGAACCAGTAATTAGCATGGCCTGAGACGCCTGCATCCCTGATCGTGCTTGAGGACAAATATCATAGGCAGGCGTTAGCTCCAACTGATTGCCATCCCAAAATGCCGCATGATTGCGAGCGTGGTCATCGGTGTTGCCACACAATATATTGAAGACCATGCGTGAAAACAACTCACGCAGCGTAGCCTTGGCATTGACAAAACGATGACGAATGATTTCTGCAAGCTTTTGATAGCTGGCGTACGCAGCCATCATTTCATCGAGTTCAAATAATGTGAGTGCGCAGACCATCGCTCTTTTAGACCAGCCACCTTGCGTTTGGATACGATCAAACCGCTCGATCAACAACACATCTTTTCCTAGAACCTGACGCAACTGCACGGGCGCTACCTGCAGTCCAACTTTATGAGCCAATCGCATCGCAATAAACTCGGCCTTAACAACACTGTAAAGATCGTTGCTTGAGGAAAATTTAGCGATAAATTTTTGTGACCCATCATCAATGAACACCTTTGGTCGCGCACCGCCCAACGATGTTCCGTGAAGCAAGGCTAAATCCAGATCAGAAGAAAGTGGCACCCCTTGCTCAACTTTCTGTGCTGCAGTTAAAAGTAGCTCGAGAGAGATCTGTTGTGATTGACGCGGCTCATATCGTGTGGATGTTTTTTGAAAATCCAAGGCGCCAATTCGATCAGAGCCCGATTCGAGAAGATAGGTTAATTCATCCAACTCAAATGGTGTAACGCTTGCACCCTGAACGCCTAACTTTCTGTTAATCAACACACGACGCCCCCACGCATCGGGAGAGGCGTCACGAATACATGCGGGCATGTTCAAACCTGCAATGAGTGAAATAGCACCTGCCTGTAATGGCAACTCTGGAGCGTAAAGTGCAATTGCGTCTGCACGCGCCAAATAACCACGTCCATAATTAAAAATAAATTGTTGACCCTGCCTGGTCATAACTCCCGCTACGACTGGTTCGGTTGCATGGGGCAACCAAACCCATACAAATGCTTCGTTTTCAATATGCGAGTTATTAGAAGTCATCATTGACAGGATTGGTGCGTGATCTGACTGCTTTGGACAATAAAGTCATTTTTTCTTGCTGCTTTGTTAAATGCTGAGATAACAGTCTGTGATCTTGCTCAAAAAGTGGCACGCCACAAATTGCCGCCACTTCAAATACTGCACCAATGGAGCAACCAGGGTCACCGCGCTCGATGCGCTGGAGCAAAGCTCGAGAAATTCCTGCCCTTTGAGCCAAATCTGAAGCTGTTTGAGATTTGGACAAACGAGCTTCGCGCACAAGCTGACCCAAAAGGCTGAGTGCTTCGAGGCTGTACTGAGATGCGGGACGATCAAGTGGCTTTATCATTTTAACTCATTAATCTATCATTTAAATACATTCTGTCACTTTAATGAGTCATTATATCATTATTTTGTTAATTAATTAACCGTCCACGGGTTAATGACCTCTGCCCCAAGGTCCTCAAAATCTCTCGTATTGCGCGTGAACACGGTTAATCCGTTTTGAATTGCTGTTGCTCCCAAAAGACTTTCAACGGATGGCAGCGGACGTGCTGCGGCTGAACACATTCGCCCCCATCGATTAACAATATTCGTATCAACCCCTATGATTCGACCTGCAAAAAAATCGGGCGGCGCTGACTCCAACTGGCATTAGACAGCTACGGCCCCATATGGCCAGTCGCAAACGAGTTTGGGAGTGGATCGGTGACTGAATTTCTTGACGAGCGACGTGACTTCGATCAATTGCTTGACTGAATTAGCAAGCATCTAAACTCCATAGTGCGGCTTTACATT
>RFYV01000139.1 GCA_009921265.1 Betaproteobacteria bacterium
GGAAAGCCCGCTACATAACCCGCAACACCCGTTTGACTCATGCGCGCCGCAGCAACGCCTGCCAAATAACGCCCTTCGTAATAACGCGCATTGGCAGTAGCCACATTGTTTGCACGTTTGTAACCCGTAATCGATTCAAACTTCACATGCGGATTGTCTGCAGCCACCTTGATCGTAGGCTCCATATAACCAAAACTGGGCGTAAAAATTAATCCATAACCTTGCGATACCAAATCTCGCAACACGCGCTCTGAATCAGGGCCTTCAGCAACATTTTCTACATAAGTCGTAATTACGCGAGGTGCTTGTCCTGTTTTATTCAAAGATTTTTCAATCGCTAATCGGCCCGCATTGTGTTGATACACCCAACCTGCGTCGCCCAAAGGCGCGACATATAAAAAAGCAACTTTAAAAGGTGGAGATGGTGTTTGAGCAGAAACAGAAAAGCATACGCAAATCGTCGCCCACAGGGCAACAATGAGGTTTTTATACATGGTAGTCCTCTACATGGCCCGGGATTGGGCAAGAAAGGTATTCTACTTAATGAGCTTCAGCTACTTGCGGCTCATGCACTTTGCACTCACCACATTTGTATTTTTCAGCTTGCGCTTTATTTTCAAAATAAATATTGCAATCCGTACAACGCACAACCGTGCTCTCATTGACCTTGATCACATGAGTTCCGTGGTCTCTATTTTCACGACCTCTATAAGCTTTAATCACTTCTAATCGCATGATAGGTTCCTGCGTGGTTACAGGTGTGATTATGAACTGTTCTGACAATTCTTTCAATCCAGTTAAAAAGGTACGACAAAATTCAGAATACTAAAGAATTCATTAAACGCCTTTAACACATTAGCCGTATACGACTGCCCAAAAATGCATCAAAATGCATCACTACTACACTTTGCTGCATCAAGCATATACATCTCATGACCAAGTTGCTCAATGACAGAAATGGATTATTTGGCATCTGGCCCGATGTCCTCACGCCACTCACAGCTGACCTGCATGTCGATCACCACAAACTTCATACGCATGTCAAAACCCTGTTTATGAAGGGCATCGAGGGCATTACCGTATTTGGACATTTGGGTGAGGGACCATCATTTAGCGTTGAAGAAAAAATTGAAACCATCAACAACTTAATCAAAGGTGGTGTTGAACCACAAGAAATCATTGTGGGTGCCAGCAGTCCTGCAATCGCAGACGTGGTCAAGCTCATTAAGTTTGGAAATTCAATAGGACTGCATGGCTATCTGATCTCACCGCCCTACTACTTCAGAGATGCAACAGACCAAGGCATGTATGATTTTTACAATGAAATCATCAAGCAAGTGGGACCGACCAAGTGGCGCATGTATTTGCATTTTTTAACGCCGATTACACAAATTGGTTTGCCCAGCAGAACCATTGCAGAACTAACCGATCGCCACCCAAAAATAGTCGCTGGAATCGTCGACCATGGCTCAAACCTGACGCACACCATTGAGTTGGCACGGTCATTTGGCGACAAAACAACGATCTACACGTCCAATGAAATCGATCTACCCAAAGTTAGAGCGATCCAAAGCACGGGTAGTATTTGTGGCCTTGCCAACTTTGCACCGCGTGTTGTACACAAACTCATCTTGCCCCCTAAACCAAGCCACGGCCCCTCTATACCAGGAATGAACAACGTGCCAGGGGACGAGCGAATCAATCAACTCAGAGGCATCATGGGAACGCACCCCTACATACCTGCGCTCAAATTTTTATTGTCACTGGTCTACCGCGATGCCGAATGGGAAAGAGTCAGGCCGCCTTTGAGCGTGATCAACAAAGAAAGCCACGAGAATCTCACCAAGAGCTTCAAAGCCTTTGACCTTCAAACCAACGAAGAATAAAGCCACACTCGCAAGGAGCACTTATGAAATTTAGCGAAACATGGTATGTGATTGAAAAAAACAAACGTCTAGAAGTGGTCTCTCAAACTATTTATGAAAGTTTAGAGCCAGAATCGTTTGTAATGATTCAACTCTTCGACTCTAAACGAGAAGCCACATCCGAGGTGATGCGACTCATACGCGAGCAAAGCAAAGAAGCACTCGAAAAAATCATCGAACTCGAAAAAAATAAACCCCACTCAATCAAGTAACGCCAATAAATTGGGGTCTGCCCCCAATTTCGATTTTAAAAACTGCATCTGCGCTTGTTCACGCACTGCGTATTCATTTTGTCCCACATGCATTTTTCCATCAGGCTGCAAGCCTGGCCAAAGACAACTATCCCTCGGTCTAAAGCAACGGTCATGAATCAAAACCGATTGCCGTACATGCGGCCAAATCGTTTCTCTTAAAAAAATTTGATCTGCATTGGGAGTTTCTAGGATACGCGTTTGACTTTGATATTGCGACAGTTGCGCTTGCATATCAGGCAAAACTCCAGAAACTCCGCCCCACATGCCCGCCAAAATCAACTCGGTATGCGTCCACCAATCTCGCATCACGTGAAAGAATCGATCCGATGCAAGCCATTCATTAACGGCCAATGACTCGCGCTGACTAAAAACAGAATCAGCGTCTCGGATTAAAAAATACCCAACATCATCGTCATTGGCAACAAAAAATCGCCATGATAGTTTTTCAGCCAAAGTGCTCACAGAACGGTTGAGTTTAAGTTCACACCCCATACCAATTGCCAATTCGATAAACGCCTGAGGAACTGCTTCATCGATATAAAACCTGCATATCCAATCAGGATAAAACTGCTTGGCCAATAAAATATTATGTAAAGCACCGCGCGTATACCGACTGTTTGATCCAAACAAACTAAAAGAAATAATTTTCTTTTTATGGGCAGCGACTACTTGTGCACTTGCATTGGCAATTGCAACGGGAACGATATCAGCACCCACAGATGCGTCTTTGAGTTCAAGCGAGCGAGTCCCCGCTTGCGATGATTCACTGAACTGCCCTAATCGATATTGGCAATTAGCAAGCCCATCCCAAATTTTAAAATCATCCGTTTTTTTCACCAGTTGCTGATAAATAGCAACCGCTGGCTCATACCTATCGGCGCGAGCCAAACAAACCGCCAAATTCAATTGGCTTTCATCGTCTTTGGAATCAAGAGACGTGATGGTTTGTAATACTTCGATGGCCGCATCGTAATCTTGCAGCAAAAACAAATAATAAGAAAATTGCTTGAGTAAAATCAATGGTTGACGACCATCTTTTGCAAGCGATTGGTTGATTTTGTATAACAGCGTTTGAATCGCTTCTTGTTTCTGATGATTGAGCCAAAGCGTATGGGCATTGACGTCCCAGCCTTCAGGCAAATTAATACTAAGCGTACGTTGCGAAGAAGTCATTTCTTGCATCAAGTTAAGTTAAGTTAATTAAAAAATTATTTTAAAAGCAAATAAACAATGGCCCCCACAACCAAAATAAAAAGATAAAGAGGAATAGGAACAACGATGTACAAACGCTTGGGTATGTCTTTTGTCAAAACGAAGAGTGCCCAAGCCATACCCAAAATGGTTACAACACATAAAATTAGCAAAAGAAATTCTGTCGAAAAATAAGTCATCGTATTCGACAAGGTCCAATATTAACGGTATGCCAATGCAATTGCAACACCATAAACCAAATGATTGGATAAGGAAATCATACAAGTCTTGGATGGATTGGGCGTTAGTTTACCCATCACACCTTTCCCCATACAAGGCATGAAATAAAACCAAGGAACAACAACACTGATCGCACCAAATATCAGTCCATCAATCAAGGTTGGCTTCA
>RFYV01000140.1 GCA_009921265.1 Betaproteobacteria bacterium
TATTAACTGATGGGCAGTTGACTTAATAAATTGCAGTTCAGCGTCTTCGCTTTCATTAATAAACTCTATGAATGACATTACTTTCATTTTTTGAACCTAACAAAAGTAACATTGATTGCATTAGTAGTAGGTTCACCGTCTTGTGTAAATACTACTTCTATTGGAGTATCCTTCTTTCCAAAAACATCAGTAGTTACTGCATTTTTTAATTTTTCTATGAAGGTCATGTCTGAATCAGAGATATTTGAACGACTACCTTTTACTATGTTTATTAGGTTTTTTTTCTTTATTTCAAGATCAGGATCAGTGTGTTTTTGTTTGTCAGTAGAAGTAACATTTGATTTTACCCAAGTATCTAGGTCAACTTCAGTAGTAGAAAAAGTTGTGTATTCGATAACTACACTTCCGTCTGGGTATTTTCTACGACGTATACCTTCATCACTACTGTCTCCAATAAACGTAAATAAGTATCTCTTATCTGGAGCAGGCAGAGCGCCTGGCGCACCTGGGTCTCCAGGCATAGCAAAAATACACGCACAGCCATCAGCACGGTGCTGACTAAAAAATACAGGGTGTGAATACTTGGTATACGCACCACAAAACTAACCCCACTCTACTTGACTATGAATCCAAGCCGAGACTTTGGGTGAGACTGGATTATCAGTAGCCCCAAGTTAGAAAGTGTCGGTTGAACCGACGGTTGATGGGGGGGGGGTAATGTAAGTAAATGACTTTAGTGCTTTATAATTTTATGAACTCTTAATATTTAATCATGTCTCAAAATAATATCTCACCGTTCAATCCAGTTTATGATAACTCCTTAAAGAAATCTGTTGTCGTGTTACTAATCCACGGCCTCAATAGCTCACATCAAGAATTGGTTTTTTTAAAATCTGCCATTCAAAAAGAAGGATTCAATTACGAATTAATGGAAATTGATGGGTATTCTTACAAAGCCTCAAAACCCAATCAAAACGCCACATCTTTTCAGTTCTGGATTGATTCCATTTTAAAAACGGCTGATGATCTTCGATTGAAGCATGATCTTGTTTTTATTGCTGGAATCTCTACAGGCGCCAATTTGGCTCTTGCAGCAACTTTGCAAAATCCCAAATCTTTTGATGGCGTTGTTGTGATGTCGCTATCTTTATTTTTAGATGGCTGGAAAATACCCATCTACAATTTCTTTTTACCCATATTACTACATACACCCCTTGGATATTTTTATAAATATCGTGAAACTT
The DNA here is from genome assembly GCA_009921265.1 of Betaproteobacteria bacterium. Lineage (GTDB taxonomy): Bacteria > Pseudomonadota > Gammaproteobacteria > Burkholderiales > Burkholderiaceae_C > Limnohabitans. The sequence continues at coordinate 1,245 of RFYV01000140.1, forward strand.
CCCCTTTTGGTATCAAGGACGAGCGTATTCGATCATGGGTTGAAAGAGAACTGACAACACAAAGCATCTCTGCAGTTGGATCTATCGAAATAGGAATTTCACATTTACGGGAAAATCACCGTTTACAGCGATGGTTGATAAAAACACTCCAAAACCATAAAAGTCCAGATATTTCGCTGTTAGCCCTTCATGCGCAAGAGGACGAACTCACAAGTACTAAAAACGTATTCTTTTTACAACAGAATTGGCCAACGCCTTTTTACGAAGCAATAGTATTCATCAATAGTTATCATATGATTAGTATTGATCATGACCGTTACAAGGTTAACGATGCAGTTGTCAACTTCATCAATAAAATTACACAAACTAGCTAACACCAACTTCATCTCACCTAATGCTACAAGACACTTTTGAAATTCTTAGAAATTTACTGATTACACAGTTCAAGCTAGATCAGGAAATCGTTAAACCAGAATCGACTCTGATGAATTTAGGCTTGGATTCACTCACGTTAATGGAGTTTATTTTTGCTGCTGAAGATGCTTTTTCTTTGAGAATTCCTGAAGAAAAACTCAACGATAATTTATCTGGATTGACGCTAGGTGATGTTTGTAAAGCGATTGACTCCATCAAAAAACAAGCATGACAGAACCCATCGTCGTTTCTGGTTTCTCCCAATTAAGTCCACTGGGTTTAACGATCCAAGAAATGGACCAAAGCTTTTTAAATAATGATACAAAAGCAACTTCATTCAAAATAGAGATTGAAGGTATTGATGCAGATACAGTTCCTATCTTTCAAACGAAAATCGATACAAACCAAGTAGTTGCTCCTTCCAAATTACCCCTTGATCGATGCACTGCTCTAGCACTTTTGGTTTCTCAAGCAGCATTCAAACAAGCCGATCTCAACTTAAGCACCATTGACCATCATCGATTAGGAATTTTTTGGGGCTCGGGCATGTCAGGGGCTGGAAGTTTGGATCTGGCTTCTGCTTCAATTTATCGTGACCACAAAAGAATCAGACCAACCACCGTGATCACTGCGATGCCAAATGCACCAGCAGGTGAAATTGCGTTGATGTTTCAAGCCTATGGCGCAAGCATTACCTATTGCTGTGCTTGTGCGTCCTCTGCGGTTGCAATTGGTGAAGCCTATTGGGCACTTCGTTCAGGGCGAATTGATGTGGCAATTGTTGGTGGCAGTGAAGCCATGCTTACACCAGGCGTGGTTGCAAGTTGGCAAGCGCTTCGCGTTCTCTCCAAAATTACAGACACTGCCCATAACGCATGCCGACCCTTTGATAGTCAGCGCAATGGATTTACTTTAGGAGAAGGTGCCGGAGCGATAATCTTAGAAACTCACAAACACGCAACTCAACGTGGGCATCAACCCAAACTTGCGCTTAGTGGATATGCCACCAATTGTGATGGAGCACACATCACCAATCCCAATATAGAAGGGCAAATACAAGCCATGAGCTTGGCTTTGAATCATGCAAAACTTAAGGCCAAAGACATCGGATACCTCAATGCTCACGGCACCGCAACTCAAGCGGGAGATTTGTGTGAAGCACAATCGATTGCATCGGTATTTAAAGACACTGCTGTTGCAGTTAGCTCCACCAAAGGATTGCACGGACATTTATTAGGTGCTGGAGGTGCAGTTGAACTGATTGTTGCACTGCGCGCTCTTCAAACTCAATTACTTCCTGCCAACGCACATCTCAAACAAGTCGATCCCAAGATTCACCTTGATTTGATTCAAGGCCAATCCAGATCTACCAAAAATCTCAAACATGTGATGTCCAATTCCTTTGCATTTGGCGGCACCAATGCAGTCCTTATAGCAAGCTTGATCGATTAATTCATTAGGTTCAAGAAATCCATGAAGTTTTTTGCCATTTGTTTATTGGGTCTCAACCTGATGGCACATGCCCAACAATTACCAGTCGGAATATGGCAAACCTTTGATGATTCAACCAAGACACCCAAGTCTACTATTCAAATCGCAGTCAAAGGCGGGCTATTGATTGGAACGATACAAGCCATACAACACAAAGACGCTGGACCTGATGAAAGATGCATTCAATGCAAAGACGATCGCAAAAATAAACCCTTAATAGGACTAGAAATTATTCGATCACCTCTTTCTAGTACTAACCAAAATAAATGGGTTGGCGGCAAAGTACTCGATCCAGAAATCGGTAAAGAGTTTGATTTGACCCTTGAACTCAGCAGCAACGATCAAAAGCTAAAAGTAAGGGGAAGTTGGGGGCCCTTTTGGGAGGCCCAAGTTTGGCATAGACTTCAGTAACCCTTGTGCCGATAATGCATGAATGCCCACAGTAATACAGACAGTCCATCAATCTGCACCTGAAAAATTCTTGCCTTCAGGCCCAGAAAACAATGCTTTTTACAAAGCTTATGCAAGAGCTGGCGTTCCAAATTTTCAATTAGGCTTTATTGAAATTAA
>RFYV01000015.1 GCA_009921265.1 Betaproteobacteria bacterium
CATCCACCAGCGCGCTGGTACTCATCGATCTTCAACACGGTATCGTGGGCATGGATGTTCATCCACAACCCAGCAGTCAAGTCGTGAGCAAATGCGCCCAAATGGCCCAAGCTTTTAGAAAAGCAGGCGGATTGGTTGTCTTGGTCACCGTTAGTAATTTGGCTGATGGCAAAGATGCCTTGGCTCCTCTTGCCGATGCCATGGCTCCCGCAGGCGCTGCGCGCCCCGCCAACTGGTCCACATTGGTTGATCCTGTCACACCACAGCCTGGCGACATCACCATCACCAAACGCCAATGGGGGGCGTTTTATGGCACCGAACTCGATTTGCAATTGCGTCGTCGCGGCATCAATACCATCGTGCTTGCAGGCATCTCAACCAACGTGGGTGTGGAATCCACCGCTCGCGATGCGTTTGAGCGTGGCTATCAACAAGTGTTTGTTTCTGACGCCATGGCCAGCCCATCTGCAGAAGCGCACGCCAATACACTCAAATTTACATTCCCTCGCATTGGTCGCACGCGAACCTGCGACGAAGTGCTCGCAGCGATTCATTGATAAAAACAAAAGGGCTCACGTAGAGCACTTTTTAAACTCGGATGATGTGTGAACGATAAGCCCGATCTTTTTTCTCCGTTTGAACTTTCGGGCATACCCTTGCGCAATCGAATTGCGCATTTATCGATGACGACCTTGCGTGCAGCACAAGGCAAAACCACAGCAAACCAAATTCAATACTATGCCAATCGCGCGCAAGGCGGTGCGGGATTGATTGTGACTGAACCTTTTACCTTGTCACCCTTGCAAGATGTTCCGCACAAAACACGCGCTTGGAATGACGACGACTTGGACGGTCTCAAACGATTTGCCGCTGCCGTAGAAAAATACGACACAAGGCTGCTTGCACAAATTCAAGATCCTGGACGCGCACGACACCACACAGGCAAACATTTGGCAGCGATGGCGCCCTCTGCAATTCCCGATGACATGAGTTGGTCGATGCCTTCAGAGATAAGCGCATCAACGATTCAACAACTCGTTGATGATTTTTCAAAATCGGCATTGCGATTGAAACAATGCGGATTCAGTGGCGTTGAATTATCCTGTGGCCATGGTCATTTGTTTCATCAATTTTTATCGCCCAGATCCAATCACCGAGAAGACGACTACGGAGGTTCTTGGGACAACCGTATTCGATTTGTTCAAGAAATTGTTCAAGCGATTCGGCAAACCTGTGGCGAGCGTTTTATTGTGGGACTCAAGTTGCCTGGTGACGACGGTTACAAAGACAGCGTTGGTGTGATTGAAGCAGCTATTATTGCAAAAAAACTCACTGCGTCCCAACAAGTGAGTTATGTGCTGTTTGCGCAAGGCACGCACGGTCAGACATTGGATATGCATGTGCCCGATCGCTATGGCACAAGAATGCCCTATCGATCGCTGCAAGCCACCTTGCGACAACAACTACCAAGCGTTGTGATGATGAGCGCAGGTCGCATCACCGACCCCGCAGAAGCACAAACATTGCTTGATCACAACGAAGCAGATTTAATTGGATTGGGTCGTGCGCTGATTGCCGATCCTGCATGGCCGATTAAATATGCAACAGGGCGCACACACGACATTCGCTATTGCGTTTCGTGCAACACCTGTTGGGACACCATCATCACCCATCGATTGCCATTGGCTTGCGTCAACAATCCACGCGTAGCATGGGCTGATGAAGTCGATTGGTGGCCCACACAAAAAGTTAAAAAACAAAAACGCATTGTGGTGGTGGGCGCAGGCTTTGCTGGAATGGAAGCGGCGTGGGTTGCTGCAGCACGCGGTCATGATGTGACCGTATTGAGCAAAGGTTCCGAACCTGGCGGTAAAGCACGACTGCGCGCGTATTTGGATGGTGGCGAAGAAGTCAGTAGCGTCTTCGACTACCAAACCACAGCCGCTCAACGCGCAGGTGTCAAGTTTGTCGGCGGCATCACTGCGCAACTCAGCGATGTGATTGCACTCAAACCCGATGCGGTGGTGCTCGCCACGGGCTCAGAGATGGTTCACCCTGATTGGTTGCCCAAAGCTATTGTTGATCAAGCCGTCGTTCCCGATTTGCGCGCCGCTATGCAAAGTTTGCAGGATATGAGTCAGCATCAATCGGGCACCGCCGTGATTTATGACATGGATCACAGCGAAGCAACCTATGCGAGCGCACAACGTCTCAAAAAATTATTTGATCGCGTCGTCATTGTGACGCCCAGACACACGATTGCAGACGACATGGCGGTTGTGACGCGTCAAGGCGTTCTCAGACGCTTATCGATAGCCGATATTGAGATGATCACGCTGTCGCAACCGATTTGGAACGACGCATTTGAAAATGGTCAACTGCAAATACAACAAATTTATAATCATAAAATATCAACTATCGACGACGTGGTGTTTTTGGCCTACTCCACACCACGCAGACGATGCGATCAACTCAAACAACCGCTCGAACAAATGGGGATTGCCGTTTTTGCCATTGGCGACTGTTTGTCACCGCGCGACATGATTTCAGCAACATCCGATGGTCATGCCATCGGTATGAAACTTTAAACGCCATGAAAAAAAAATTATTTTTTATTTTTATTTTTTTAAACCTACAAAATGCCATGGCCATTGAAGAACCCGCGTTTCAAGTGATTTCACGTGACGCAAAAATTGAAATCAGACAATACACCCCATTTATCGTCGCTCAAACTTATGTGGATGGCGATATGGACGATGCGGGTAATCAAGGCTTTCGACGCATTGCCGATTTTATTTTTGGAAACAACCAAACGCCTGGTAGCGACACATCCAACAAAATTGCAATGACTGCACCCGTCACCATGGAACCTCGCGACGCCAACGCCACAATGAAATCAGCCAACAAATGGCGTGTTCATTTTGTGATGCCCAAGCAATACACGATGGCCAATATTCCAAAGCCCAAAAATAATGCGGTGGAATTGGCAGAAGTGTCTGAAAAATATTATGCGGTACTCACCTACTCTGGATTTAACACACTTAATCGCGTGCAAGAAAAAACAACCGAGTTAATGGAGTGGCTCAAAGAAAAATCCATTACGCCAAAAGGCACACCACAACTATCGCGCTACGACCCGCCTTGGACACTACCGATGTGGCGGCGCAATGAAATCATGATTGAAATTTCTGCGCCTGCAACCAATTAACCATCAATCCTTGGCCTTTTTTAACATTGGCTTGCCAATCTTTGGATGAATCGTCATTGGCGTTATCAGAAATAAATTTGAGCGATCGCCACGGCATGCCTTTTTGAGTGCAAACATGGGCAATGGCATAAAGTTCCATATCCACAACGTCAACGCCTTGGCGGGTAAACCAAGGGTCGTGGGCGGTTACAAAACTGTCGCCCGTTGCGCAAATAACGCCTTGTTGGCCCGACTCTAATACATGAGGACCTGCGTGATACGGTGTATGCCCACGTGGCGCCAAAGGCTCTGCGTTCATGTCGCGCTGTATCACCTTGCTTACTTCCACCAAACCTTGCGTGCAATTGGAAACATTACCCGCTGAGCCAAAGTTAATGATTAACTCGGGTGATAAGCGATGTATGGTTTCAACAGTCGTTAAGGTTGCGTTAATTTTTCCAACGCCTGTATAAACGACGTGGATATGTGGTGCATTGAGTGACACGTGAAATTCATCTTGGAGTGCGACCAATAAAACAACAGGTTTTTTCATAAACTAAATGGTCGGCGTGGCGGGATTCGAACTCGCGACCCCTTGCACCCCATGCAAGTGCGCTACCAGGCTGCGCTACACGCCGATCATGCTGCTAATTATAACCTTAGACGGGTCTGGCCTCGTTGAGCAAATCTCTAATTTCAAATAACTCGCGGCGCAGCAAATGCAATTTGGGGCCTGAGCTGAGCAAGCCCAACAAATTCCAATCATCATCATCCAACTTGGAATCGTCGATTTGGAGATTGTTTTCCAAATCTTCTACGCCATTTAAAAACACTTCGCCAGCACGCTTTTTATCGCGTTCGAGTTGAACAATTTCTTGCAACTTGTTGCGAGCACCACTGATCGTAAAACCTTGGTCATACAACAAATCGCGAATACGACGAATCATCAACACTTCATGGTGTTGATAGTAGCGGCGATTGCCTCTGCGCTTCATCGGGCGCAGCTGTGTGAACTCCTGCTCCCAATAGCGAAGTACATGCGGCTTGACGCCACATAGCTCACTGACCTCACCAATCGTGAAGTAGCGTTTAGCAGGGATAGAAGGGAGAGAACTCTCCATGAAATCAATCATTTACAAATCGGACCATAGAGGTTACACGAAGTTAGGGAAAAAGGTAAGACCTAAACGAAAAAAAATAGTTTAAAAACCGCTCTTAAATGTTAACTTTATGCTTGAGAAGTTATGCCTTGAATGCTTTCTTTTAACTTGTGACTGGCATGAAAAGTCACAACCCGACGCGCCTCGATAGGAATAGCCTCTCCGGTGCGTGGATTTCGCCCCGGTCTGGGCGCTTTGGTTCGAATTTGAAAGTTACCAAACCCCGATATTTTGACGTCTTGCCCATCAACTAGTTTTTGTGAAATCAAATCGAAAAATGCGTCAATCATGTCTTTTGATTCACGTTTGTTAAGACCAATTTGATCAAACAACAACTCGGCCAATTGCGCTTTTGTAAGCGCTGGTGTTTCTAAAGTTTCAAAAGACAATTCCATGTTTCAACTCTTTCTTAAGCACGCAAACGCGCTTGAATATTTTTTGCCAAATGGTCAATCACCGCTTGAACTGCGGCATCGATTTCAGGCTCTGTCAGCGTGGCCTCAGATTTGTTCAAGGTCAAGCGAACAGTCAAACTTTTTTCATCTGTTTGCAAGCCCATACCCTCTTTTTGCGGTCTATAAATATCAAACAGCATCGCGTTTTGGAGTAAACCCTGAGTAGGTGATGCTTCAATTGCGGCCATCAACTGTGAATGAGTCACAGGCTCTTTGACAACCACCGCAATATCTCTCTCAACCGCCTGAAAACGCGGCACCGATTCAAAACGCGGCACATGTCGTTGTGTGAGTGCCGTCAATTGCAACTCAAACACCACAGGCGCGTGCGGCAAATCCCAAGACATGCGCCATTTGGGATGAAGTTCACCCACAAAACCGATCGGATGACCGTCGACAAACACCTGAGCACATCGACCGGGATGCATTGAAGGGTCACTACCCACTTGATACGTCGCCTTGATTGGCGCGAGCAAGGCATCAACATCGGCCTTGATATTAAAAAAATCGACAACTGTATCGCTTACAGACCATTGCAAAGGTTGCGCCGAGCCATACACCATACCCGCTACATGCATCGGTTGATAAATGCCTTCAACGGTTTGATCCGAATGCACAACGCTTTTATCTTTTTTAAACACACGCCCGATTTCAAACACCGCAACACGCGAAGCTTTTCTATCTACATTGAATTTAATCACTTGCAACAATGAACCGATTAGCGAGGAGCGCATCACATTCATTTGACTTGCAATCGGGTTGAGCAATTGAATGGGATCCGTGTTACCCGCTAGGTCGTACTCCCACTGCGCATCAACAAAACTAAAATTAATCGTCTCTTGATAACCCAAGCCTGCCAACATACGACGCACGGTGTGCGAGCTATGCTGGGCTTCCGGTTTGATTTTGGCTGTGATGGGCGCCAAGGGTGGCGTCGTGGGCAACTGCTCATACCCCACCATGCGTGCAATTTCTTCAATCAAATCTTCTTCGATTTGTAAATCAAATCGAAACGATGGTGGCGTGACTGTGATGACGCCTGGCGTTTCTGAAACAGACAATCCCAAACATTTGAGCGCTTGACCCATGCGCTCTTGCGACAAGGGCATACCAATCACTTTAACGGCACGCGCCACACGCAAACTCACAGGCTTAATAGCAGGCATGTTGACTTGTTGATCGTCCATAGGACCGCACAATGTTTGCGGTGTACCACAAATATCAATCACCAACTGCGTGATGCGATCGATGTGCTCAACCGTGAGTTGCGGATCTACACCACGCTCAAATCGATGACCCGCATCGGTTGAAAAATTAAATCGACGTGATCGACCTGCAATCGATGCAGGCCACCAAAAAGCAGCTTCGATATAAATGTTTTGCGTATCGTCGCCAACCGCTGTGGCTTGTCCACCCATGATGCCCGCCAAGGATTCCACTTGCGAGTCGTCTGCAATCACGCCCACCTTTTCATCGACCATCACGGTATTTCCATTGAGCAATTCGAGTTGTTCACCCGCTTTGCCCCAACGCACTTGCAATCCACCGTGGATTTTGTCGAGATCAAAAATATGCGACGGACGACCCAATTCAAACATCACGTAGTTTGAAATGTCGACCAAAGCACCGACACTGCGTTGACCACATCGTGCCAAACGATCAACCATCCATACAGGTGTTTTTGCTTTGGGATTAACGCCACGAACAATACGACCACTGAATCGTCCACACAAATCAGGCGCATCAATGCGCACAGGTAATTTTTTTTGACACCCTGTTTGAATCGTTGGATATTGAATCGCTTGCAAAGGTGCACCTGTGAGTGCAGATACTTCACGCGCTATACCATACACACTCAAACAATGCGCCAAATTAGGTGTGAGTTTGAGCGTGAACAAGCTGTCATCGAGTTGCAAATGCTCGCGAATATTTTGACCCACCAATGCGTCAGCATTCAGTTCGAGTAAACCACCGTGATCGTCGTTGAGTTTTAATTCTTTGGATGAACACAACATGCCTTGGCTTTCAACGCCACGCAGTTGTCCCAATTTAATTTGAAACGGTTTACCGTCTTCACCAGGAGGCAATTGCGCTCCCACCATAGCACAAGGTACTTTGATGCCAACGCGCGCATTAGGCGCACCGCACACAATATTTAAAAGCGCAGTTTGACCCACATCAACCTGACACACTCTCAAGCGATCTGCATTGGGGTGTTGTTGAACTTCTTTGATTTCACCCACCACCACATGCGTGAACGCAGGTGCAACGGACGACAACTCTTCAACTTCCAAACCAGCCATGGTGAGCGTGTTGGCCAGTTGCTGTGTATCAATGGGTGGATTGCAAAAAGCGCGCAACCAGGATTCGGGAAATTGCATGTTGAATCTCGTTTAGGTTGATGGCTTATTGAAATTGACTCAGAAAGCGAATATCGCCATCAAAGAACAAACGCAAATCGTTAACGCCATAGCGCAACATGGTGAGACGATCAGGCCCCATACCAAATGCAAAACCAATGTATCGTTCAGGGTCGAGACCCATGTTGCGAACCACGTTGGGGTGGACCTGACCTGATCCTGCAACCTCTAGCCATTTGCCCGCAAGCGGTCCACTGCTGAATTGAATATCAATTTCTGCACTCGGCTCTGTGAATGGAAAAAAACTGGGTCTGAATCGCAGCACCAAATCATCGGACTCAAAAAATGTGCGACAAAAATCAGTGAACACCACTTTTAAATCTTTGAAGCTTACATTTTCACCAATCCACAATCCTTCGCATTGATGAAACATCGGCGAATGCGTTGCATCGCTGTCCACTCGATATGTGCGTCCCGGTGCAATCACGCGAATCTCCGGCATTGCTTGACCTGCGTCTAATTGATTTTTGTATTGCTTGACGTGTTGCACCGCATGACGAATTTGCATCGGACTTGTATGCGTGCGTAACAAATATCCGCCTTCCACATAAAAGGTATCGTGCATGGAGCGCGCAGGATGATCTTCGGGCGTATTGAGTGCTGTGAAATTGAACCAATCGGTCTCGATCTCGGGGCCTTGCGCCACTTCAAAACCCATCGATCCAAAAATTTGTTCGATGCGCTCAAGCGTCAGACTCACGGGGTGCAATCCACCTGTTGCGCGATGACGACCAGGCAAAGTAACGTCCAAGGCTTGTGCTTTGAGTTGCGTTTGTAATTGTGCATCGGCGAGTTGATCGCGACGCGTTTGAAGTGCAGATTCAATGGCTTGTTTGGCTACATTGATCGCTGCACCCTGTGTTTTTTTGAGCGCCACATCTAAAGATGCGAGCCCTTTCATCATGACCGTGATGTGACCCGACTTACCCAGAAACTGCGCTTTGGCATTTTCTAAATCAGCAGGCGTATCGCATTGTGCAAACAATGCTTTCGCAATATCAACCAGCGTATCGAGTTCGTTCATTATGTTTGCAAATTCTGAAATTAAAAAAGGTTGAAGCCTTTGCAAGCCTCAACCCCTTGTTGGATCTTAAAACAATGCATACCTAAGGGATGCATTGAACTAAGTGAGTATCAAGCGGCCAGACGGGCTTTAACCTGATCCACGATGTGTCCAAAAGCCGCCTTGTCATGCACAGCAATATCAGCCAACATTTTGCGATCGATTTCAATCGCAGCTTTACGCAGTCCATTGGCAAATTGGCTGTACGTGAGACCAAACTCACGAGCGGCTGCATTGATACGCGCAATCCACAACTGACGGAACACACGTTTTTTGGCACGACGGTCACGGTAGGCATATTGCCCAGCTTTCATGACCGCTTCTTTGGCAACCCTGAAAACATTACCGCGGCGACCACGGAAACCTTTTGCAAGGGCGAGTACTTTTTTGTGACGGGCTCTGGCCGTTACACCACGTTTTACGCGAGGCATACTTGTTTCTCCTTGTTCGTCCGTTGATTACAGGCCAGCCATGGGCAGCATTTGCGCCATGTGACCCATGTTGGTTTCATGCACACCCGTTGGTCCACGCAAGTGACGTTTGTTCTTGGTGGTTTTTTTAGTGAGGATGTGGCGTTTGAAGGCTTGACCGCGTTTAACGGTACCACCTGGACGAACGCGAAAGCGCTTTTTAGCGCTGCTCTTGGTCTTCATTTTGGGCATTTGAATGCTCCCTTTTTATTTGTGCTCGTGAGGCGTTGCGAACCGATCGCAATCTTGTTGGCCCCGAGACACTTGTTTGCGTCGCCTTTTTATGCAGAAACAGATGAATCTGCTTCTGCAACGGGTTTGGCAGCGCCACCCGATTTTTTGCGGCCTGGCGCGATCATCATGACCATCTGCCGCCCTTCCAACTTGGGAAATTGCTCAACCACAATGAGGTCAGCCAATTCATCCCGAATGCGTTGCAACAACGCCATTCCGATCTCTTGATGCGTTATCTCTCGGCCTCTAAATCGCAACGTTATCTTGCATTTGTCTCCATCATCCAAAAAGCGCTTGATGTTGCGCACTTTGATGTTGTAGTCACCATCGTCAGTACCAGGTCTGAATTTGATTTCTTTGACCTCGATGACTTTTTGTTTGGACTTCGCTTCTGCTGCCTTTTTTTGCTCTTGGTATTTGAATTTGCCGTAATCCATGAGACGGCATACCGGAGGTTCTGCGTTGGGTGCAATTTCTACCAGATCGACATCGTATTCCCCAGCCAAGCGCAAGGCTTCGGCAAAGCTAACAACGCCAAGAGGCTCGTTATTGGGTCCACTGAGTCGTACTTCGGGGGCCATGATTTCCCGATTAAGGCGGTGTTTGCGTTCCTCGCGTTGGCGGCGATCGCGAAATTCTGTAACGATGGTTGAAATCCTTTAAAAAACACTAACACCCGAACCCTGACGCAGCATGGGAATCGCCTGGGCGATTAGCATTTGCTCGCCACATCGGAAACAATCTTTTGTGAGAAGTCTTCGAGGGACATAACACCAAGGTCTTTATGACCTCGGGCGCGTACGGCTACGGAACCCGCCGCCTTCTCTTTGTCACCTACGACCAAGATATACGGCAACTTTTGCAATGAATGCTCACGTATTTTATACGTAATCTTTTCATTGCGCAGGTCTAATTCCACCCTAAGCCCTTGATTTTTCAGCTTATTTGCCACAAATTGGACGTAATCGGCCTGAGAATCGGTAATATTACACACAATCACTTGAGTTGGAGCAAGCCAAACGGGCAGGCTTCCAGCGTGTTCTTCGATCAAAATGCCGATAAAACGCTCCAAACTGCCCACAATGGCGCGGTGCAACATGACCGGTCTTTGGCGCGAACCGTCTTCGGCCACATATTCGGCGTCGAGCCGCTCGGGCATCGAAAAATCCAACTGCATCGTACCGCACTGCCAATGACGACCAATGGCGTCTTTGAGCGTGTATTCAATTTTGGGACCATAAAAAGCACCGTCGCCTGGAGAAATTTCAAACTCGCAACCCGATGCGCGCAAACTCTCAATCAATGCATGTTCGGCCTTATCCCAAATCGCATCTGATCCAATGCGGTTTTCGGGTCTGGTTGCGACTTTGTAAATGATGTTGTTAAAACCAAAATCTTTATAAACTTTTTGCAACAAGGTTGTGTAATTGACGCATTCACTCAAGATGTGATCTTCAGTGCAAAAAATATGTCCGTCGTCTTGCGTAAAACCGCGTACGCGCATGATGCCGTGCAAACCACCCGAAGGCTCATTGCGATGGCATTGACCAAACTCGCCCAAACGAAGAGGTAAATCGCGATAACTCTTGATGCCTTGCTTATAAATCAAAATATGCCCAGGGCAATTCATGGGCTTTAAAGCGTAATCACGTTTTTCACTCTCAGTGGTGAACATGTTGTCGCGATACTTGTCCCAGTGACCTGTTTTTTTCCACAATGTTTTATCAATAATTTGTGGACCTTTGACTTCGAGATACCCATTGTCGCGATACACCTGACGCATGTATTGCTCAACCATTTGCCAAATTGTCCAACCCTTGGGATGCCAAAACACCAATCCAGGCGCGTGGTCATCGATGTGAAACAAATCGAGTTCGCGGCCTAATTTGCGGTGATCGCGTTTTTCTGCTTCCTCGAGCATGGTGAGGTATTGCTGTAATTCGTCTTTGGTTGACCATGCCGTGCCATACACACGTTGCAACATTTCATTACGATGATCGCCACGCCAATAAGCGCCAGCGACTTTCATTAACTTGAAGTGTTTGAGTTTACCCGTACTCGGCACGTGAGGGCCTCTGCACAAATCGGTAAACGCGCCTTCGCTGTACAAGGACACATCTTCACCCGCAGGAATACTTGAAATGATTTCTGCTTTGTAATTCTCGCCAATTTTTTTAAAGTAAGACATCGCCTCATCACGCGGCAACACTTGACGCAACACTGGCTCGTCTTTATTGGCTAAAAGCGTCATGCGTTTTTCAATTTCAATCAAATCTTCAGGGGTGAAAGGTCGGCTGTATGAAAAATCGTAATAAAACCCGTTTTCAATCACAGGACCAATTGTGACTTGTGCTTCAGGAAATAATTCTTTCACTGCATAAGCCAACAAATGCGCAGTTGAGTGACGAATCACGTCCAAGCCTTCGGCGTCTTTAGCGGTAATGATGGCTAAATTTGCATTTTTTTGAATGGTGTAACTCGTATCAACCACTTGACCATCGACTTTGCCTGCTAATGCGGCCTTGGCCAATCCTGAACCAATTGAGTTGGCCACCTCTGCCACAGTTACAGGCGTGGGAAACTCTCGCAATGAACCATCGGGAAGCGTGATTTGAACCATATCCATCTCTTGTTGAGCAATGCAAAAAAACACAAAGCGCGGTCAATGCCGCGCCTTGTGATTTTCCCATAAAAAAAACAAACCCTTGTGGGTCTGCTCTGAATCAATGGGATTGTTCTTCTTTGGTAGAACCTGTGAGTGCTGTCACATTGGACTTGCCGCCTTGAATCACGGTTGTGATTTCGTCAAAATAACCTATGCCCACTTCTTGTTGATGCGACACAAAGGTGTATCCACGATCGCGCGCTGCAAATTCGGGCTCTTGAACTTTTTCCACATAAGCGGTGATGCCGCGATTGGCATAGTCTTGTGACAACTCAAACATGCTGTGCCACATGGAGTGAATGCCTGAAAGCGTGATGAATTGGTACTTCTAGCCCATGGCACCCAACTCGCGTTGGAATTTTGCAATCGTTGCATCATCCAAATTTTTCTTCCAATTGAAAGAAGGCGAACAGTTGTAGGCCAACATTTTTCCGGGATGAACTTTGTGAACCGCTTCGGCAAATTGCTTAGCAAATTCCAAATCGGGCGTACCTGTTTCGCACCACATCGTATCGGCATAATACGAATAGGCAATCGCACGTGAAACCGCTTGCGCCATTCCTTTTTTGGTTTTGTAAAAACCTTCGGCAGTCCGCTCGCCTGTTAAGAACGGTTTGTTATTGGCGTCATAGCCACTGGTGAGCAAATCAGCGGCTTCTGCTTCGGTGCGTGCAATCACCAATGTGGGCGTACCGCAAACGTCGGCTGCCATGCGTGCTGCAATTAATTTTTGCACCGCTTATGCGGTGGGCACCAATACTTTGCCGCCCATCTGTCCGCATTTTTTAACCGATGCCAATTGATCTTCAAAGTGAACACCACCCGCCCCCGCTTTGATCATCGCCTTCATCAATTCAAATGCATTAACAACGCCACCAAAACCTGCTTCGGCATCGGCAACGATAGGTGCAAAATCCCACATATCCATAGTCACCTTGGTTCACACCCTTAGACCACTGAATTTCATCGGCACGACGAAACGTATTGCTAATGCGCTCAACCACATTGGGCACCGAGTTAACGGAATACAAGGATTGATCGGGATACATGGTCGAATAAGAATTGTTATCCGCCGCGACTTGCCAATCCGACAAATAAATGGCTTTGATACCCGCTTTAACTTGTTGCATCGCCTGACCGCCTGTGAGCGCGCCCAGTCATTTTTCGGCAATTTTTTATTCTCTATTTTGATGCTCTACGGCATGGCGTTGTCGCAGGCCTTTTCAGCGGGCATCATCATGTCGTGTATTCCTGTTGCGGTGGCCTTACTCAGTCGAATTTTTTTAAAAGAACGTATCCAACGATCTACACAATGGGCTTTGTTATTGGCGGTGTCGGGCCTATTAATACTCAACACGTATTCGGCGAGTCCATCATCAACGGACGAATCGAGCGCTTCGTTGCTAGGCCATATTTGCTTACTGGGCGCGGTTTTTTGCGAGGCCATGTATGTGGTCATCGGTCGAACTCTTTCTCAAGTAATTCAGCCCAAACGAATCACAGCGGTCATTAATTTATGGGGACTGATCTTAATCACGCCATTGGCTTTGATGGCGATTCAACAAACTGGCATTCCACACGTCGATGCATCTTTGTGGTGGCTATTGCTGTTTTACGGCCTTGCAGCAAGCGTTGGAACGGTCTGGGGATGACCGGCTCTCGCCACGTACGCGCCTCTCAGGCCGGTATTTTCACCACCATGCTACCCATCAGTGCATGTGTAGTAGGTTGGTTATTGGGTGAACAAACAAATTCAATTCAATGGATTGCGCTTGGGCTTTCTCTCTTCGCAGTAGTGCTTGTGACTAAAAAATGATGTTCTTCCTCGAGAAAAAGTGATTTTTCGAGTGAAAAAACCAAAAAAAACAACATTTACCTTTGAAAAAATTGTTTTTCCTATTGGAAATGATCATTTTCTACATTAGGATGCGAGGTGTTGAGAGCAACTTGTTTGTTTTCAGCATTTCAACATTCTTCTAGAAGGAAAATAAATCATGGCAACTGCAAAAAAATCACCAGCTAAAAAAGCGGCTAAAAAGCCAGCAGCTAAAAAACCCGCAGCGAAAAAAGTAGCGGCCAAGAAACCAGCAGCTAAAAAAGTAGCAGCAAAGAAACCAGCTGCAAAAAAAGTAGCAGCTAAAAAAGCTCCTGCAAAAAAAGTAGCAGTAAAGAAGCCAGTCGCTAAAAAAGCCGTCAAAAAAGCGCCCGCCAAAAAGCGTACGCCCAATGCTGCATTCATGAAGCCATTAACACCAAGCGCCGCATTGGCTGCTGTTGTGGGCGCAAATCCCCTGCCACGTACAGAAGTTGTGAGCAAGATTTGGGTTTACATCAAAAAGCATGGCCTGCAAGACAAAGTCAACAGACGCAACATCAACTCTGATGACAAATTGCGCGCAGTCTTTGGCAAGGGCCAAGTGACGATGTTTGAACTTGCAAGTTTGATCGGCAAGCACCTGAGCTGATATTTTCAGACTCAAAAAAAAGCCCCGAGTGATCGGGGCTTTTTTTATTTCCGAACACTTCGCCGTTATGACGAGATGCTTGAAATTACTTACCGGCTGGTGCAGGTGCTGCTGCAGGTGCTGCTGCAGGAGCTGCTGCAGGTGCTGCTGCAGGTGCATCAGCTGGTGCAGGTGCTGCTGCAGGAGCCTCAGCAGCAGGTGCTGGAGCAGGTGCTGGTGCTGGAGGAGCTTCTTTTTTGCCACAAGCAATTAAAGTAGCGGCCAACAATGTTGCCAATAAGAGTGATTTTTTCATGAAGTTTTCCTTTGGATTGAAAAGAAGAAATTTTAGGACGCGCCACAGGCAAACATGATGCTCAAACTGTGGCTGAGCCGATGGACTCAGGCTCCTTCAACTCAGCCAATTATTATAGGGTAAATCCCAAAGAAACCAAAACGTTGCGTTATCTGGCCCATAACCACCCAAATTTGACCCAGTCTCTCATCAGACTGATGGCTGCCTCAGGGGCTTTTTGGAGGTCGCCTAATTCCAAGTATTTTTGATCCGCCAGTTTTTTGAGCATTTGCGCATCTCGCCCCTTGGCATACCAACTTTCACCATTCAAAAAGATAAAACGATCGTCATACATCATTCGGCTTTGTGAATTGAGTTCAACCCGTTTAAGCGACTTTGGACAGTTTTGTGATTGAAAACATACTTGCTGCTTGGGTTCGGTCAAACTTTCGCCCAATGCGCGCTGCATTTGATCAGAATCAGACAGCAATTGAGTGATCGATTTTTTGGCAAATCGTTGAATTGATATTGGAATTTGCGCGGGATGATCGACCGCTTGTTGCTCTGGATCCCCAAATAAGATTTGGGGTGACTCCTCGTCGATTTCAAAACGCTGTAATAAATCCATCGCCAAATCCAAAGAGAGAGGCGCACGAAATCCAATCGAATAAGTCATGCAATCGGGCCCCAGAGCAACGCCCTCATGCGCATAGTGAGGGGGCAAATACAAAAGATCCCCTGGCTCCAAAATATATTCTTGCGTAGGCGAGAAATTCGCTAATATTTTTAAAGGCATCTGGGGTTGCAAACGCAAATCCTTTTGCGCACCAATGCGCCAGCGACGCGCTCCTTGGGCTTGCAATAAAAACACATCATAAGAATCAAAGTGAGGCCCAACCCCGCCGCCTTGCGATGCGTAGCTGATCATTACATCATCGAGTCTTGCATCTGGAACAAAACGAAAGTATTGCAAGATTTTTGCCACTCGCTCATTGAGTAGATCGACACCTTGCACCAACAAAGTCCAATTGGGCGTGCCCACTGCGGGCAAGTCTTGGGAACGAAAAGGCCCGTGTTTGAGCTGCCAAGCTTGCGTTCGGGGATTGATTTTCATCAAACGAGATGAGACCTCTTCTTGTTGGGCCATCTCAAAAAGCTCATCGCGGCTCAAAACGGATTCCATATCGCGAACAGCGCCACGAACCAACAAAGGCCGCGTTTGCCAGTGCCTCTTCATGAATTGTTGCGGACTGATATTTCCCAAAAGATCGCACGGCTGAAGTATCTTCATCATTTAGACTTTGTAAAACTGAGACAATTGTCCACCATGAACATATTTAAACCCTGCGTTGTCTCCCTCACCTGGCTTCTCAAAGACACTTTAGGTGAAACTTTGGATGAACTCGATGATCCCGTTGAATTTCTAATCGGTGGCCATGATTTATTCGACAAAATTGAACAATCCTTATCGGGTTTAAAGGCGGGCGAAAAAATTGACATTCATTTAGACCCCGAAGAAGCCTTTGGCGATTACAACGAAATGTTGGTTTTTTTGGAACCAAAAAATCTTTTCCCACCCGAATTGGAAGAAGGTATGACAATTGAAGGTCACGCACTTCCTGCGCAATGCAATCCTGATGCGCCGCATGACCTGATTTACACCGTCACCGAAATTTATCCTGAACACGTGGTGTTAGATGGCAATCATCCTTTAGCGGGAATTGCTTTGCGTTTGCAACTCACTATTGTGAGTGTTCGTGAAGCATCTTCAAAGGAAATTGAAAAAGGAACTGTGGGGGTTGGATTTTTTAACGTACAACCGCTAGCACCAGGCAACCCGCATTTACACTGAATCAATCCGTGCCAGTTGAGCCATAACCACCCTCACCGCGCTCGCTGGCCTGTGAAAATTCATTCACCACATTGAATTGCGCTTGCGCCACAGGAATAATCACCAACTGAGCAATTCTTTCCATCGGCTCGATGGTGAAAGCCACATCACTGCGATTCCAAGCACTAACCATGAGTTGACCTTGGTAATCGCTGTCGATCAATCCCACCAAATTGCCCAACACAATACCGTGTTTGTGCCCCAATCCTGAGCGCGGAAGAATCAAGGCTGCATAATGGGGATCATTGAGATGAATGGAGATGCCAGTGGGTATCAATTGCCAAGCATTGGCCGCCAAGGTCAGTGGCGCGTCTAAACAAGCGCGCAAATCAAGCCCTGCGCTTCCCGAAGTTGCGTATTGCGGCAATTGATTGGCCATACGTGCATCGATGATTTTGACGTCTAGTTTCATAAAAGATTAAAGAGATGAGATTCGTTGTGAAATTTGTTCAACCAATTGATGGGCGAGTTTGATTTTGCTCGCACGTGGAAGTTCTAACGTTCCTTTGGCATCAATCAGCAAAAGTGTGTTGTCGTCTTTTCCAAATGTTTCGGGTCCGATATTGCCCACCAACAATGGAACTTTTTTTCGTTCGCGTTTGATCTGAGCATTTTTTAATAAATCGTGGCTCTCTGCCGCAAAACCGACGCAATACAGTTTGCCTTTTTGTGCGCGATCTGACCGAGAAACATCGGCCAAGATGTCTGGATTTTCAATAAAAGAAAGTGTCGGTGTTTGTCCCGATCTGTCTTTTTTTATTTTTTGATCAGAAGCTTGCGCAGGACGCCAATCTGCAACTGCGGCCGTAGCAATAAAAATATCAGAGTCTTGCGCCTTGGCCATCACAGCGCGATGCATCTCAATAGCCGACTTCACAAAAACAGTTTGAACGCCACGCAAGGCGGAAAGGCTCACAGGTCCTGCAATTAAAGTGACATCAGCGCCCGCTTGTAACGCTGCTTTAGCGATTGCAAAACCCATTTTTCCGCTCGACAAATTGGTAATGCCACGAACAGGATCAATGGCTTCAAACGTTGGTCCCGCTGTGATCAATACTTTTTTTCCACTCAAAGATTTGGGCTGAAAATAAGTCTCCACATCGTCCAAAATTTCATCCGGCTCGAGCATGCGACCATCGCCCATTTCGCCACACGCTTGATCACCCTCGCCTACATCGAGCACATGCGCGCCATCGGCTTTGAGTTGTTGAATATTGCGCTGTGTAGCGGGATGCGCCCACATTTCACGATTCATAGCAGGTGCTAATAACAAACCCACTTCGCCCAAAGGACGCGCCAGGCACATCAAACTTAATAAATCATCGGCTCGCCCGTGAATGAGTTTGGCCATGAAGTCTGCAGAAGCAGGTGCGACCAAAATCAAATCGGCCTTGCGACTCAAATTGATGTGCGCCATGTTGTTGGGCTCTCGGGCATCCCATTGAGAGACATAAACAGGGCGATTGGATAGAGCCTGCAAGGTGACGGGCGTGATGAATTGAGCAGCAGACTCGGTCATCACCACTTGCACGGTGGCGCCTGCCTTGACGAGCGCTCGGCATAACTCGGCGGACTTGTAGCAGGCGATTCCGCCGCTCAGGCCCAAAACAATGTGCTTGTGAGATAAATCATGACCCAATTTGTCTTCGTCACCGGCGGTGTGGTGTCTTCCCTGGGCAAGGGAATCGCCTCAGCCTCCCTCGCTGCGATTCTTGAATCGCGAGGCCTTAAAGTCACTTTAATTAAGCTAGACCCCTATATCAATGTGGATCCGGGCACCATGTCCCCCTTCCAACACGGTGAAGTGTTTGTCACCGACGACGGGGCAGAAACCGATTTGGATTTGGGTCACTACGAGCGATTCATCACCACTCGGATGAAAAAGGCCAATAACTTCACCACTGGCCAAATTTACAAAAGCGTTCTTGAAAAAGAAAGACGTGGCGATTATTTGGGCAAAACCGTCCAAGTGATTCCGCATATCACCAATGAAATTCAAGATTTCATTCGACGTGGTGCTGGTTTTGATACGCCCGACGCGGTTGACGTGGCCATTGTCGAAATTGGTGGAACCGTTGGCGATATTGAATCATTGCCTTTTTTAGAAGCTGCGCGTCAAATGAATTTAAAGCACGGCCCCAACAATACGGCCTTTGTGCATCTCAGTTATGTGCCTTGGATTGCGGCGGCGGGTGAACTCAAAACAAAACCCACGCAACACACCGCACAAAAATTACGTGAAATTGGTATTCAAGCCGATGCATTGCTCTGCCGCGCCGACAGGCCCATCCCCGACGAAGAACGCGCCAAAATTTCTCTCTTCTCTAATGTGCCCGAGTGGGGCGTCATCTCGATGTGGGATGTTGACACAATTTACAAAGTGCCCCGCATGTTGCACGAGCAAGGACTCGATCGTCTGATTTGCGAAAAATTACGCATCAATACACCTCCTGCGAATCTGAAACGTTGGGATGATTTGGTTTACGAAGTTGAACACCCAAAAACAACCCTCACGATTGCGATGGTGGGCAAATACGTTGACTTATCCGACAGTTATAAATCTCTCAACGAAGCCTTGCGTCATGCGGGCCTCATCAGTCACGCCCAAGTCAAAATTGAATACATCGATTCAGAAACGATTCAACCCGACAACGTCAGCCAACTCAGTCGTTTCGATGCGATTTTGGTGCCTGGTGGTTTTGGCAAGCGCGGCATCGAAGGAAAAATTTGTGCCGCACGATTTGCACGCGAAAATAAAGTCCCTTATTTAGGTATTTGTTTGGGCATGCAAGTGGCCACCATCGAATACGCTCGTCATGTGGCCGGTCTCGAAAACGCCAACAGCACAGAATTTGATCCCAAAAGCCCCAACCCTGTGATCGCGCTCATCAATGAGTGGAAAGATGCGGATGGCAGTATTCAAAAACGCGATGTGAATTCCGATTTAGGCGGTACAATGCGATTGGGCGCGCAAAGCTCCGACGTTGCAAAAGGAACTCTGGCGCATCAAATTTATGGTGATGTGGTCACCGAGCGTCACCGCCATCGCTATGAAGCCAATGTCAATTATTTAGATCGTTTACGTGCCTCAGGTCTCATCATCTCTGCGCTCACACAACGTGAACAACTCACAGAAATTGTTGAGCTGCCTCAATCGGTTCACCCTTGGTTCATGGGAGTTCAATTTCACCCCGAGTTCAAATCAACGCCGTGGGACGGTCATCCACTCTTTAATGCATATGTACGAGCGGGTTTGGCGCATCAATTGGTTCGCAAGCAACTCAAGGTGGTCGCTTGAAACTGTGTGACTTTGAAGTGGGTCTCAATCACCCGATCTTTTTAATTGCAGGCCCTTGTGTGATTGAATCCGAACAGTTGCAAATGGATACAGCGGGCACGCTCAAAGAAATCACGTCGCAACTGGGCATCCCATTTATTTTTAAATCTAGTTTTGACAAAGCCAATCGCTCGATTGGCACAAGTTTTCGTGGGCCTGGTCGCGAACGCGGTTTAGAAATTTTGGCCAAGATCAAATCAACACTTCACATACCTGTTTTAACCGATGTGCATTCAGAAGAAGACATTCGAGTTGCCTCTCAAGTAGTGGATGTGCTGCAAACGCCTGCATTTTTATGCAGACAAACTGACTTTATTCATGCGGCGGCTTTATCGGGCAAACCCGTCAATATCAAAAAAGGTCAATTCTTAGCGCCACACGATATGAAAAACGTGATCGATAAAGCGCGAAAAGCAGCGCGTGACGCAGGGCTCAATACCGATAACTTCATGGCTTGCGAAAGAGGCGCCACATTTGGTTACAACAATTTGGTCTCTGATATGCGGGGCTTGGCCATCATGCGTGAAACAGGAGCGCCTGTAGTGTTTGACGCCACGCATTCGGTGCAGTTGCCAGGTGGTCAAGGAACCACTTCAGGCGGTCAACGTGAAATGGTTCCTGTTTTAGCGCGTGCTGCTGTGGCCGCAGGTGTATCTGGCTTGTTTATGGAAACACACCCCAACCCCGATCAAGCTTTGAGTGACGGCCCTAACGCCGTGCCCTTGCATCACATGCGCGCGTTGTTAGAAGCTTTGTTAAACATCGATCGTGTCGTCAAATCTTCGCCTTGGCTTGAAGATCAGTTCCAAACTTAAATTCTCAATTTTTATTTTGTTAGAGAAAGTGAAATCATGAGTGCAATTGTTGACATCGTCGGCCGTGAAATTTTGGACAGTCGCGGCAATCCCACTGTGGAATGTGATGTATTGTTAGAAAGCGGAACCATGGGGCGCGCAGCTGTTCCATCGGGCGCTTCAACGGGAAGCAGAGAAGCGATTGAGTTGCGCGATGGCGACCCCAAGCGTTATTTGGGCAAAGGTGTTTTGAAAGCCGTTGAACACATCAACACAGAAATTTCTGAATCTATTTTGGGATTGGATGCAACCGAGCAAGCTTTTTTAGATAAAACACTCATTGATTTAGATGGTACCGACAACAAAGCACGTTTGGGTGCTAACGCAACGCTGGCCGTATCGATGGCCGTTGCACGGGCTGCTGCCGAAGAATCGGGTTTGCCTTTGTACCGTTATTTTGGCGGCATGGGCAGTATGCAAATGCCTGTTCCGATGATGAATGTGGTCAACGGTGGCGCGCACGCCAATAACAATCTTGATTTGCAAGAGTTGATGATTATTCCTGTGGGCGCACCAAATTTTCGTGAAGCCGTTCGATATGGCGCTGAAGTTTTTCATGCGCTCAAAAAAATTATGTCTGACAAAGGCATGAGCATTGCTGTGGGTGATGAAGGTGGATTTGCACCCAATGTGCCCAGCCACGAAGCCGCGATTCAAATGATTTTGGATGCGATTGACAAAGCAGGATACACAGCGGGTGAGCAAATTGCACTCGGACTCGATTGCGCGTCCAGTGAGTTTTACAAAGACGGTCAATACCATCTAGAAGGCGAAGGAATGATTCTCACGCCAACTCAATGGACCGACATGATGGCTTCTTGGGTAGACAAATACCCCATCATCAGCATTGAGGACGGCATGGCCGAAGGCGATTGGGACGGATGGAAAAATCTCACAGAAAAATTGGGTCACAAGGTTCAATTGGTGGGGGATGATTTATTTGTCACCAACACTAAAATCTTAAAAGAAGGTATTGATAAAAAAATTGCCAACTCCATCCTCATCAAGATCAACCAAATTGGCACACTCACCGAAACGTTTGCGGCCATCGAAATGGCAAAACGCGCGGGTTACACGGCCGTGATCAGCCATCGCTCGGGCGAGACTGAAGACTCCACCATTGCCGATATCGCGGTGGGCACCAACGCGGGACAAATCAAAACCGGCTCGCTCAGTCGCAGTGACCGCATGGCCAAATACAACCAGTTGTTGCGCATCGAAGAAGACCTCGGCGACGTCGCCAGTTACCCAGGTCGTACAGCTTTTTATAACTTGCGTTAACCTATAGGGATGTTGACTCGCCCAGTTCCACTTATTTTGCTGGCCTTGCTTTTGATTTTGCAAGGCCAGTTGTGGTTGGGCCGCGGCAGCGTCACCAAAGTATGGCAACTGCAAGAACAGTTGCAAGAACAAAAAAAACAAAACGCACAAGCCGAACTCGGTATTGAGCGATCACGCGCTGAGTTGCGTGATTTGCGCGAAGGCCTAGAGATGGTCCAAGAACGCGCGCGTCGTGAAATTGGGATGGTTAAAGCCAATGAAATATTTGTACAAATCGCCAAATAGTTTTTATTGAATTGCGTCAGTGCTCGGCGGCTGCAAACCTGCAGGTATAGAAAAAATTTGATCTGTATCAATGGGATCAAAGCTATATTGAAGACCACAAAAATCGCAACCCACCTCAATATTGTCTCGTTCTTGCAAAATACTTTGCGCCTCCTCTTGACCCAATCCTCGAATCATTTGACTCACACGCTCTCGACTGCACGAGCATGAAAATCGAGGTGCTGTATCCTCCACCTGTGGCTCAAATCGACGCACATTTTCTTGCCAAAACAAACGATGCAAAAGTGCGTTGGCGTCCAAACTCAAAAGTTCTTCACGCGTGAGGCTTGACGCCAAAATCGAAATGCGCCGATAGTCTTCATTTTTTCCAATCGCATCTTCATCACGAAGCACATGATGTGCAGATAAATTATTTTGTCCTTGCATGGGCATGCGTTGAATCAACAAACCCGCCGCCACTTCATCGTTGGCGGCCAAGATCAATGTCGTGTCGAGTTGTTCGCTTTGCAACATGTAATGCTCAATCACTTTTTGAAATTGGTCAATGGGTTGCTTGTTATCATCAAACAAAGGAACAACGCCTTGATAGGGTTGTTGACCTGGATGTCTTTTGAGCGGATCCAAGGTGATGGCGCATTTACCTTGATTGTTTTGATTGACCATCTGACTTAACGACGCCGTTTCATCAAGCGTGCCAACCACTTTAGCCGTAGCGCGCAAACTCAAGTCGTTTTGTACCTCGACCACCGCCAACTTAAGCGGTCCATCGCCAAAAATTTGCAAAACCAAAGCGCCTTCGAAACGAATGTTGGCTTGCATCAAAACTGCACCTGCAGTCATTTCGCCAAGCAACTGCCGAACTGCTTGTGGATATGCGCCCGTTTCTGCGTTTTGCGCGCGGCGTTGCAAAATTTCTTTCCATGCATCGGTTAAGCGAAGCAAAATTCCACGTACAGGCAATCCTTCAAATAAAAATTTGTGCAGTTCAGACATCAGCTGATTTTTTTTAATGTTTTTTTAAATGACAGCGCATTTTTGACATACCCATCTGTTATAAAACGGATGTAATTGATCTCTTCGGTTGTTAATGCTCTAACCACCTTGGCAGGTGTGCCCATGATCATGGACCCATCTGGGAATACTTTTCCCTCGGTGACCAAGGAATGCGCGCCTACGATACAGTTTTTTCCAATTTTGGCTTCGTTCAAAATCACAGCGCCAATTCCGATGAGACAACCATCGTCAACCGAACATCCATGCAACATCACCATGTGGCCCACGGTCACGTGTTTGCCAATATGCAGGGGTTTGCCCACGTCTGAGTGCAACACACTGCCATCTTGAATATTGCTGCCTTCTCCAACGTGGATGTTGTCGTTATCGCCACGCACAATGGCACCAAACCAAATGCTGGAATCGGCAGCCAAAGTGACATTACCCATCACTTGCGCACTATCGGCGACATACGCAGACGCGTGCATGTCGGGTTTGATCCCTTCAATTTCATAGACAGCCATAACAATCCTTGTTTTTTTGAACTCCCTACAATTGTAAGGATGGAATCACGTCAATCCGCCTTAGAGGCTTTATGCACCGCAAACCCCAGTGAAAAAGTACTGGCTGTAGCTCAACTGTGGCGTTCTCACGCCCAAACGGGTTGGGATCTTCAAAAAAAATGGGATCAACCTTTGTCGCCTTTTCCTGGAAGACCATCCAAGCCCACCTTAAAGCCACCCAAAGACGTTCCACTGCGTTCGGTTCATACGCATCTAGGAATGAGCGCATTGATCCATGCGGTATGTCACATCGAATTCAATGCCATCAATTTGGCCTTGGATGCCGTTTGGCGTTTTGAAAAAATGCCGCCAAACTTTTATACCGATTGGTTGCGCGTGGCCTACGAGGAGTCCACTCATTTTGAAATGCTCAATCAACTACTCATACAAATGGACTGCCGTTATGGTGACTTTGATGCGCACGATGGTTTGTGGTCGATGTGTGAAAAAACGTCTCATGACATTTTGGCTCGCATGGCCTTGGTTCCTCGCACTTTAGAAGCACGAGGTTTGGACGCCACACCACTGATTCAAGCTAAATTAAAAAAATCCAATTCGCCATTTGCACAAAAAGCCATACAAATTTTGGACGTGATCTTGGAAGAAGAAGTGGGCCACGTTGCCATTGGCAACCATTGGTATGCCCATCTATGCGAGCAACAAGGCAAGGATCCCATTCAACTGTATGCCGAGTTGGTAAAAACCTATGAGGCCCCTAAACTCAAACCACCTTTCAATCAAAGCGCACGAAAACGCGCGGGTTTCAGCGATCAAGAATTGCTTTGGCTAGAGTCTTGAACATCAACCTCTGGGGTGGTGTTGCGAATGCAAAGACTTGAGTCTTTCACGTGCCACGTGCGTATAAATAGTAGTGGTAGAAATATCGGCGTGACCCAACAACATTTGCACCGCACGCAAATCGGCACCGTGATTGAGCAAGTGCGTTGCAAACGCGTGGCGCAATGTATGAGGCGAAACATGCGAAGTGATTCCCGCCATCAATGCATATCGATGAACCACCTTCCAAAACATCATGCGTGACATTGCTTTCCCGTGATGCGTGACAAACAAATCTTCTGAAATTTTTTGATTGAGTAGTTGAGCCCTCGCTGTGTCTAAATATTTTTTGAGCCAATCACCCGCCACCTGACCAAAGGGCACCAATCTTTCTTTATTACCTTTGCCAATCACGCGCAAGACGTTATCTCTCAAGCTCACTTCAAAACTTTTGAGATGAATCAATTCACTCACGCGAAGACCGCTTGCATAAAGCAACTCCAGCATCGCGCGATCGCGCAATCCAATCAAGGTTTGAGTATCGGGCGATTCGAGCATGGCCTCTACTTGCGACTCGGTGAGTGTTTTGGGAACCCGCAAAGGTGTTTTGGCATGAATCAGTTTGAGAGTGGGATCTTGTTGCGTGAATCCTTCTCGGTTCGCCCAACGGTAAAAACGCCTTAAAACAGTCAGACGCCGATTGGCACTGGTTGCACGTGTTTGTGAATGGCGTTGCGCAAAATAAGTTTGAAGATGCGGTTCTTGCGCTAAATAAAGTGTGAGGCCTTGAGGGATCAGCCATAAAGAGAGATGGGTCAGGTCTCGGCGATAAGCAGCCAAAGTATTGGCAGACAACCCGTCCTCTAACCATAGTGCATCAATAAAAATATCGATGCTTGAATCAGGTTGTAGGGGTTGGTCTGATACCGACTCAAGCCCAGTTGATTTATTCGAGCTTGAGTTTTTGCTCATTCACCACCTTTTTGTACACATCAAGCTCTGCTTTGATTTGTACGGCAAACTGCTCAGGTGTGTTGCCAATAATGATAGAACCCGTGTCTTCGATACGCTTGCGAACGGCAGGATCTTTGAGCGCTTCTCTGACGCCATAGTTGATTTTGTCAACGATGTCACGTGGCAAACCTTTGGGTCCATAAATACCGTAATAGGCCATGCGATTAACAGACTCCAAGCCCACCTCTTTGAATGTGGGAACCATTGGAAGGGCGGCCAATCGCTGTGGAGCAGCAACCACAATAGGGACTAAGCGATTGTCTTTGATGAAGGGCAAGGCAGAAGGCAGGTTGTCAAAAATCATAGGAACTTGACCCGCCACCGTGTCGTTGAGTGCAGGGCCCGCTCCACGATAAGGAATATGCGTAATGTAAGTGCCTGACAATGTTTTGAACAACTCCATTTGTAAGTGACCAATACCGCCCGTGCCTGATGAAGAAAAGGAATACTTACCAGGGTTGCGTTTAACAACGTCAAGAAATGATTTGTAATCTTTGGCTGGCATCGACGGATGAACCGCAATGACGTTAGGCGTGGCCGCAATATTAATAATAGGGGTGAAATCAGTGAGGGGGTTGTAAGGAATTTTGGGATTGATCGCGGGATTGGCCGCCGTTGTTGAAACCGTTGCAACGCCAAGGCTATAACCATCGGGAGAGGCATTTGCTGTTTCGAGTGCGCCCACCACACCACCGCCACCTGCTTTGTTTTCAACAACCACCGTTTGTCCCAGGGCCTTGCCTAAAGGCTCAGCGATGACACGGGCAATGATATCGGTGGTGCCACCAGGTGCAAATGGAACTTGCAACTTGATAACCTTGTTGGGATAGGCTTGTGCAAAAACTGAAGCACTAAAAATCAATGCGCTGATAAAAAGAAGTAGGCGACGAATCATTACGTTACTCCGAGAGTTCGATTGAAATAGCAAAGGAACTAATACTCTAGACCTTGCTGATTAACATACAAGCATAAACGATTTTATTGCAATAATACAAAAAATATTCACTTCATCTCTCATTCTGAGATGCTGTATCCTCTCATCCGTGAATTACGCTCAACTTCTATTTCCTGACTTCTCGATGATTCTTTGCGGTTATTTGCTGTGTCGCTACACAGCACTGGATCGAACCATATGGTCGCAAGTCGAGAGTTTGGTTTATTATTTTTTATTTCCCGTGTTGTTATTTCACTCGATTGTGAAATCCCCAATCGACCTGGATGCCAGCAGCTTTATCATTTCTGGCGTTGTCTTGGGACTTTCGGGCATTTTATTGAGTTACGCCTTACCTTATATTCCATTGATCAAAAACAACATCGACCTTCGCGATCATGCATGCAGCTCGCAAGTTGGATTTCGTTTCAACTCATTCATTGCGTTGGCCTTGGTTGATCGCTTGCTGGGCGCTCCAGGTTTATTGTTACTCGCTTTATTAATTGGATTTTGTGTACCCATGTTTAATATTGCTGCAGTCTGGCCCATGGCCAAACACGGAAAGAGTCATTTTTTATCAGAGTTACTTAAAAATCCATTGGTGGTGGGCACTGTTTTAGGCCTGACAGCCAATTTAAGTGGGATTCAAGTTCCGACTTTGTTGGAGCCCACATTGAATCGCATTGGAAGTTCTTCTATTGCATTGGGTTTGATGGCTGCAGGCGCAGGATTGGAGTTGAAAATGCTCAATCATCAAAAAACATTGGGCGTGAGTTTGCTGACAATCAGGCATTTGATACTTCCTTTTTTGGCCTGGGGATTAGCTCGATGGTTTTCTTTGGATGCAACGCAAACAACCGTATTACTCACTTTTTCTGCATTACCCACGGCATCGACTTGCTATGTACTGGCCGTCAGAATGGGCTACAACGGCCCTTATGTTGCAGGCCTGGTTACCCTATCGACGCTTTGCGGAATGGCCAGCCTCACACTGGCACTGGGTTTGTTGCAATAAATATTAAACAACCACTGGCTCTGGTTCAAGAAGAATACCAAAACGCTCATAAACACTGGTTTGAATGGCTTTGGCCAATGTCATGACTTCACCGCCCGTGCAGGGCTCTTTAATGCCACCTTTGTTAATCAAGACCAACGCTTGTTTGTCGTACACCGCTGCATTGCCGACTGATTTACCTCTCCAACCACAGGATTCAATGAGCCAAGCGGCGGCTAATTTATGTGATCCGTCGACCATGACGTAATGAACCAACTTGGGTTCTCGTGCAATGATGTCGGCGCATTGAACAGGGGTGACGGTTGGATTTTTAAAAAAACTACCCGCGTTGCCTACTCGCGATGGATTAGGCAGTTTGTTGCGTCGAATGGCGCAAACCCAATCAAAAATTTGCTTTGCATCTGGATTGTTTATTTTTGTTTCATCGACTTTTTTTTGTAAATCGGTGTAGCTGATCTCGGGGCGCCATTGCTTGGATAAGCGAAATCGCACACGCGTAATCAGCGCTCGCCCTGCAAGGCCCAAATTTTTGGATGAAGCACCAGGCGCATGTTTAAACACTGAATCGCGGTAACCAAAACCACATTGCGCAGCTTCAAGCGTCATGGCTTGCCCTGTTTGCAAGTCAATCGCGTCCAACGAATCAAATCGATCTTGCAGCTCAACACCATAAGCACCGATGTTTTGAACGGGACAGGCGCCGACACAACCAGGAATCATCGCCATGTTTTCGAGTCCTGTGTAGCCATTTGCAAGTGTCCACTCTACAAATTCATGCCAATTTTCGCCCGCACTGGCCTCAATCAACCAAGATTTGCTGTCCTCAACGACCAAGCGTTTGCCCATCAACTCAACTTTGAGCACCAGTTGTTTGACGTCCGCGGTCAAAACAATGTTGCTTCCTCCGCCCAAAATAAATTTGGGAAGATCGCGCAAGGCGGGTTGAGCGAGCAATTCATCCAGGTCAGAGACTTGGCGGATACGCACCAACTGCAAGGCCTTGGCAGAAATACCAAAGGTGTTATAGGGTTGGAGGGGTACATTAGTTTCGATATTCATGGGAGAATTGTCGCATCGTCAACCCACTATGCCAAATCATGCCTTCTTTTGACACCGTTTGTGAAGCCAACCTGGTTGAAGTAAAAAATGCGGTCGACAACACCGCCAAAGAAATCGCCACGAGATTTGACTTCAAAGGCACCAGTGCCGCCATCGATATCAAGGAACACGAAATCACACTCACAGGCGACAGTGATTTTCAATTGAGCCAAATCGACGACATCTTGCGAAACAAACTCACCAAACGAGCGGTAGATGTGCGCTTTTTGGAAAAAGGAACGGTTCAAAAAATTGGCGGCGATAAAGTCAAACAAGTCGTTAAAATCAAAAACGGTATCGCAACCGAAGACGGGAAAAAAATACAACGCTTAATCAAAGACAGCAAATTGAAAGTACAAGCGTCGATTCAAGGCCATGCGGTGCGCGTCACAGGCGCAAAACGCGATGATTTGCAAGAAACCATGGCGTTGATTAAAAAAGATTTGTCCGATTTGCCCTTGAGCTTTGATAATTTCAGAGACTGAAAAATCAAGCTTCTTTTTTTGAAGCGATTTTTGATTCTTCACCAGCCAAGAGCCGAATAATATTTTCTTTGTGACGAATCACCAACAAAATACACATGATCACCAAAGACAAAGCGATCATGTTTTCTGCATACCACGCCACTCGATGCCCCATTAGATAGTAGATCGGTGCAAACACCGCACTGGCCAATGCGGCCAGCGAAGAATATCTAAAAAAGTAAACAATGATGATCCATGTGGCCATGGTCGCCAAACCCAAAAACGGGTCAACGCCAAACAAAACACCTGCGGCCGTTGCAACGCCTTTTCCCCCCTTGAATTTAAAAAACACAGGCCACAAGTGACCCAAAAATGCAGCCAAGGCAACAGCTGCAACGGTGACGGGCCCCAATCCATGAGCAGACCCAAAGAGTTGCACCAAATAAACAGGCAACCATCCTTTGACAACATCCAAAAGCAAAGTGAGAACGGCCGCCAACTTATTTCCTGATCTCAAGACATTGGTTGCACCCGGATTTTTACTGCCATACGTGCGTGGGTCGTTAAGACCCATCACACGACTGATCACGACAGCAAATGAAAGCGAACCGATCAAATAACTCAAAAGTATCGCTGCAAGAGAATACAAAAATAACATGAACTCAAACTCCAAACAGGTGACACATCAAACTGCAGGATCTCGAATTTCCCATCGAATGGCATCGATGGCTTTTAAAACATCATCTGACAACTGCGTGCCCCATATTTTGATGTTCTCGTCCAATTGCGCCATGCTGGTGACACCGATGATGGTGCTCGCAACGCGCCATTGGTTGTAACAAAACGCCAAGGCCATTTGCACAGGCGTAAGTCCATGATCTTTTGCCAATTGGTTGTAACGTCGTGCGGCGGTGAGCGACTCTGGGCGACCCCATCGTTGTTTTTGTACCGATTCATACCGGCCAATACGTCCATCTTTGGGTGCGTCTGCCCCAGTAAATCCGCTTTTGTCGTATTTACCTGTGAGCGAACCAAATCCAAGAGGCGAATAAGCAAGCAATGAAATATTGAGACGATGCAAAGATTCATCCAATGCATTTTCTACCGTGCGATTTATCAAGCAATACACATTTTGTATGGATGCAATACGTGGCAGACCATGTTGTTCTGCCAATCGAACAAACTCATGCACACCATAAGGCGTTTCGTTGGATAAACCTATGTATCGCACCTTACCCGCTTTGACAAAACCCGCCAAGGTTTCTAGTTGATCGTGAATACTGGTGGCTGATGTTTCTTTTTTGGGGTCGTAATACATGTTGCCAAATGCGGGAACATGACGTTCAGGCCAATGAATTTGATACAAGTCGATAACATCGGTTTGTAATCGACGCAAACTGGCTTCTAAAGAATTTTTCATGTCTTGCGTTGACATGCCAGGATTTGTTCTGACCCATGGCGTTGCACGCGAAGGTCCTGCAATCTTGGTGGCCAAAATAATTTTTTGACGCATGCTTGGATTTTTTTGAAGCCAACGACCGATGTAGTTTTCGGTTGTCGTAAAAGTATCCGCTTTGGTGGGCACGGGATACATTTCTGCGGTATCCATGAAGTTAATTCCACGCTCCACCGCATGACTGAGAATTTGATGAGTGGTGGGTTCATCGACTTGTTCACCAAACGTCATAGTGCCCAAACAAATAGGAGTCACCATGAGATCGCTTTTTCCGAGTTGTACAGATTTCATTTTTTCTTTCAATCATCAAATATCAAATATGACGCAAGCCGAGAGTTTACTTTGCTCTGGCACGTTCTTCTTCCTGCCGTCTTAAAATATGACGCATCACCTTGCCCGTGGTAGTCATGGGCAGTGCGTCAATGAATTCAATTTCTTTGGGATATTCATAGGGCGCCAGCAATTGACGCACATGCGTTTGAAGGTCCGCAATCAACTCATCACTGGCTTGATAGCCCGCCGCTAAAACAACATAGGCTTTGACGAGTGCACCCCGATCGGCATCGGGCTTGGGTACAACCGCAGAGTTGGCAACCGCAGGATGTTTGACCAAACAATTTTCAATTTCACTCGGACCAATTCGATAACCCGCCGATTTAAAAACGTCATCAGCGCGACCCTGGTACCACAAATACCCGTCTGAATCTTGAATAGCGATATCACCTGTTCTGCACCAGTCACCTGTGAATTTAGATTGCGTGGCTTTTTGATTTTTCCAATAACCCAAAAAGAAAATTGGATCAGGGTTGCCGTGCACATCACGTTTATGAAGAGCCACTTCGCCTGCAACACCCGACTCACATTCGATTCCCAGTTCGTCAATCACGGCAACGCGGTGCCCTGGGTATGAGCGCCCCATGCTCCCTGCTTTTGCAGACCAACCCACACCTTGATCTGTTTTTTCATTCATAGCGCAGTTGCCCACGATGTAATTGATTTCTGTTTGACCAAACATTTCATTGACCGTGACTTTGAGTTGATCTTTGCAATAAGCAAAGACCGCATCACCCACAGCTTCACCTGCGCTCATGATGGCTTGCAAATTCAATTGGAAGTGATCAGATGGTTTTGGATAAGCCTTCATCATCGCTTTCAGCGCGGTTGGGAAAATAAAACTGTGCGTGACGCGATGTTGTTGCATGATTGCAAATGCAAGCTCTGGTGAAAAACGCCCATTAAAAGCAACAATGGGCAAACCAAAATAAAGCATGGGCAACAAAGCATCCATCAATCCACCCGTCCATGCCCAATCGGCTGGAGACCAAAAAACAGAGGGGTTATGCGGGCGAAGATTTTCTAGGTGCGTTTGATTTTTATTCAGCGCAAAACCTAACCAATTTTGACTGCAAACAAAACCCGTTAAGTTGCCGATCAATGCCCGATGCGGTATCAACGCACCTTTGGGTGGACCCGTGGTACCACTCGTATAAATCAGCAAAGCCGCTTCTTGCGCTTTGGTTGAAACCGCATCAAAAGTTTGCAAATACGAGCCCATCACATGCGCGTAATCTAAATCGCAGCGATGTCCCGCATCATCGAGTCCAATCACGCATCTCAAAAGCGGGCATTGATCTCTAATACCCAACACCGCATCAACGGTTGAATCATCAACAATAGCCACAACGGCTTCGCTATCAAGCAATCGATAAGACAAAGCATCGGGGCCAAACAATTGCGACAACGGCATTGCCACTGCGCCCATTTGCATCACCGCCATGTAGGCCACTGCGGTTTCAAACCTTTGAGGCAAAACAATCGCGACACGATCAGCACGCTTGACACCCTGTGCTCTTAAAACATGACTCAATGCGTCAGCTGCCGCTTGCAGTTGCGCAAAAGAATATCGCCGAGCAGGCCCATCGGCTTGATGTTCCATAATCGCAGTTCGATCACGCGCATGATCATTTTTTGACCAGCGACGTGCACAGACATCGGCCATGTTAAAAACATTTGGAACATGCCAATGAAATTCTTGCAGCATTTGGACGTAATTGTCTTGCATCGGACCCATCTCTATTTCATCAATCCTTATGATCTCAACAATGTACCAAGTCAAACGCCCTTTTAGTTGCGAGCTTGTCCCCATTCGAACACTTAAGTATCATGTTAGGCAATGGGGAACACCTAAAAAAGATCATCCCAGCTTACTGATGGTCCATGGATGGATGGATGTGGGTGCTTCTTATCAGTTTGTGGTGGACGCGCTCAAGCAAGATCGACACGTCATTGCCCCCGATTGGCGCGGATTTGGACTCACCGATTCTGGGGGGGCCGATCAGTTTTGGTTTCCGGATTATTTAGCCGATCTTGATGCACTCATTGATCACTTTCATTCACACGCGCCCATTGATTTAGTGGGTCACAGCATGGGCGGCAATGTGGTCATGATGTATGCGGGTATTCGGCCTGAGCGCGTGCGTCGTCTTATTAACTTAGAAGGGTTTGGTTTAGCACAATCAAAACCCTCGCAAGCACCCAAACGATATGCCGATTGGATGGATCAAACAAAAAAACTTCACAGAGGTGAATTTAATTTAAAAACCTATTTAACCGTTGAAGCAGTTGCACAACGTTTGATGAAAACCAATCCTCGCCTGAGCTTGGATAAAGCGCAGTGGCTTGCTCAACATTGGGCGCAAGTCGATGACAAAGGTGAATGGCGCATATTGGGTGAAGCCGCGCACAAGGTTACCAGCGCCAACATCTACCGACTCGAAGAAGTGCTTGCCTGCTTTGAACGCATCACTGCCCCCACATTGAGTGTTCATGCCAGCGATGACAGCATGTCCAAATGGTGGAGTGACAGTTATTCATTAAAAGAATATTTGGAACGCATAGAACGTGTACCGAATATATCAAGCCATCAACTGAAAGATTGTGGACACATGTTGCATCACGATCAACCGATTGCATTGGCTCAATTGATCGAAAATTTTTTGTCGCCCACGCAATGAAATCCTATGATGCATTGATTGTTGGCGCAGGTGCTGCAGGCCTCTTTTGTGCAGGTGTAGCCGCGCAATTGGGTCTAAACGTTTTGATCATCGATCACTCGAGTAAAGTTGCAGAGAAAATTCGCATCTCAGGTGGCGGCAGAAGTAATTTCACCAATCGCGACATGGATGTGCGTGCACCGCACAAACACTTTTTGAGCGATAACCCGCAATTTTGTCGAAGTGCATTATCCAAATACACACCAGCCGATTTCATTGAATTGGTTCAACGTTACGGTATCGCATTTCACGAAAAACACAAAGGTCAATTATTTTGTGACGGCTCCTCCGATGAGTTGATTCAAATGCTTTTGCGCGAATGCGACAACACGAGTTTGGGCGGTCATGTCTATCGTTGGCAAGCGTGTCAACTCAAAAATTTGCGCTACCACGAAGGCGATTCCAATTTTTATGAAGCCGATACCGATCAAGGCGTTGTCAAAGCCAGTTGTGTAGTGATTGCAACAGGCGGTCTATCCATTCCGCAAATTGGTGCCACTGACTTGGGCTATCGATTGGCAAAACAATTTGATATTCGTGTTGTTTCGACACGGCCTGCATTGGTTCCACTCACTTTTGATGGCCCGCAATGGTCGATGTATTCAGAGCTTTCGGGTATTGCATTGCCCGTTCAAATTGAAACGGGTCTTGGTCAATCACGCATGTCATTTGATGAAGATTTGCTTTTCACACACAAAGGTTTATCGGGCCCAGCGGTTTTACAAATTTCAAGTTATTGGAAAGAAGCGACTTCGATTTTCATCAACCTCTCACCTGAATTAAATATTCAACAAGCACTATTTGAAGCCAAACAAAATTCAAGGAAAAAAGTGGTCAACGAGGTTTCTTCTTGGTTACCCAGTCGATTGGCCGCCGCATGGTGCCAAAGTGTTGCTGATTGCCAACAAAAAAACATCGATCAGGTGAGCGATAAAACTTTGACTCAACTGGCCCTTGGATTGAGTCGCTGGCAACTGACCCCCACCGGAACCGAGGGCTACAAGAAGGCCGAGGTAACTGCCGGGGGTATTGATACCCGCGATTTATCGCAGCAAACCATGGAATCGCGCCAACCAGGCCTGTATTTCATTGGCGAAGTGGTCGACATCACGGGGTGGCTGGGGGGTTACAACTTCCAATGGGCGTGGGCCAGTGCATTTGCTTGCGCCCAAGGCTTGGCAGCCCGATTCAAACCGTTATAATGCTAGGCTTTGCTGGCAAAACTCCAACTGCCTCCATCCATTCAAGTTGGGGAAAACCGCGAACACGGCTTTGAAGCCCGATCTTCTTCAAAACCCTCTGTACGCACATTTTTGAAAAATTTCGTCAATGACAACTATTCGCGTTAAAGAAAACGAGCCCTTTGATGTTGCACTTCGCCGCTTCAAACGTACCATCGAAAAATTAGGTCTTCTCACCGATTTACGTGCACGTGAGTTTTATGAAAAACCCACGGCCGAGCGCAAGCGCAAAAAAGCCGCTGCGGTTAAACGCCATTACAAACGCGTGCGCAGTATGCAATTGCCAAAAAAGCTTTACTGATTTCAGTTTTGTTTTCAAATGCTCGCTTGGGATGAACTCAGCGAGCCTTTTTTATTTGTGATTTTTAAATTTGATGAACCCTAACGGATACGCACCATGAGCCTCAAAGGCACTATTACCGAAGACATGAAAAACGCCATGCGCGCCAAAGACAGCGAGCGCTTGGGCACGATTCGATTGTTGCAAGCCGCGATCAAACAAAGAGAAGTTGATGAACGCATCACTTTAGACGACGCCGCAGTGGTCGTCATTGTCGACAAACTCATCAAACAGCGCAAAGATTCCATCACCGCATACGAACAAGCGCAGCGACAAGATTTAGCCGATAAAGAAAAGTCAGAAATGCTTTTGTTACAAGGCTATTTGCCTGCTCGCTTATCTGATCAAGAGATTGCCAACGAAGTCAGAGCCATCGTGAACGAATTGGGCGCCAGCGGCCCTGGTGACATGGGCAAAGTGATGGGCGCAGTCAAAACTCGTTTAGCGGGCAAAGCCGATATGGGCGCAGTGTCTGCCGCGGTTAAAGCCGCTCTCGCGGGTTAATTCAATCGTTGCAGATTTAGCTGCCCGCAAGCTTCATTCGATTGATTAAAACCGATCCAATGGTTTTGGCGCCATAGTTGTATTCATCGGAGCCAACGGCTTGAATGCCTTTGAACATATCGGCCAAATTACCTGCAATAGTTATTTCTTGAACGGGATATGCAATCTCACCGTTCTCAACCCAAAAACCACTCGCTCCTCTGGAATAGTCGCCCGTAACCGAGTTGACGCCCTGCCCCATGAGTTCAATCACAAACAAACCTTTTTTTAATTTTTTGAGCATTTGTTTGAGATCGTCACCCGCTTTTGTTTGTTTGGATTTAAAAAATAAATTGTGCGAACCACCTGCATTACCCGTGGTGACCATGCCCAATTTGCGTGCCGAGTACGTACTTAAAAAATAACCTTCAACGCGGCCTGCTTGGACCACATTGCGCGCGTGCACCTTAACGCCTTCGTCATCAAAAGGAGAGCTTCCTTTTCCACGCATCACATAAGGATCTTCGGTGATATCGATGTGATCAGGAAAAACTTGTTTGCCTAATGAATCAACAAGGAAAGTGCTTTTTCGATAAAGAGACCCACCACTCACGGCTTGTACAAATGAGCCCAACAAGCCAGCGGCCAAAGGCGCATCGAATAAAACCGCACATGGGCGCGTTGGGATTTTTTTGGAATTCAAGCGACTGAGTGCTCGCTCGGCTGCATAACGCCCAACGACTTCAGGTTTTGCTAAATCTGTAGCGCAACGCATAGAACTGTACCATGCATCACGTTGCATGTTGTCGCCCTCGCCTGCAATCGGAGCCACTGAGATGCTGTGCCTTGAGCTTGCGTAACCGCCTCTAAACCCTTGCGTGTGCGCGGTAAAAAAATGACTTTGTTGCGCAGATACGCCTGCGCCTTCGCTATTGGTAATGCGAGGATTGGCTTCAAACGCAGCGGCTTCACACCTCAATGCCAATTGAGCGGCCTGCTCACCATCGATATTCCATGGATGATATAAATCAAGCTCTTGGTGATCGTTTGCAATCTGATCCGCGTCAGGCAAACCAGACATCAAATCTTCTGCGGTAAATTTTGCAATATCAAAAGCAGCTTGAACAGTTCTCTCGATGGCAGCTTGAGAAAAGTCAGAAGTTCCTGCGTTGCCTCTTTTTTTACCGACGTACACCGTAACTGACAATGATTTGTCGCGATTACGTTCAACGTTTTGGAGCTCACCTTTGCGAACCGAAACGCTCAGGCCGCATCCTTCAGAGGCCTCTGCCGCTGCGTCGCTTGCGCCTATTTTTTTGGCGTGATGCAAGGCCGCATCAACAAGCGACTCAAAATCTGCACGACTGTGACTGAAACCTATGAGGGGCTTTGTGGGGTGTGGATTGGTGTTCTTCATCGACCGCTATGATACTTCCCTCAGGATACTTTCTTTATATGTCACGAAAACCCAAAAAAGGCTACTTTGTTAAGGGCCAGTTTGTTGCAGAGGGATCGGAGCTTGATTTAGAACTCAAGCGCGAACTCAAAGGCACAGATTTGGCGAGCAAAACAGACCTCAAACGCGAAAGCGCAGAGTTGCAAGAACTCGGCGTTGATTTGCTCGCGCTCGGAGATACGCTGACCGAAGATTTAATTAAAAATGGCCACATGCCAGAACTGTTGCACGAAGCAATCGAAGCTACCAAACGCATCACCAATTTTGAAGGCAAGCGCCGTCAAATGCAATATGTGGGCAAACTGATGCGCAAATTGGATCCCGATCAAGTACAAGCAATGCGCCAAGCCATCGAAGCGCAACACAAAGGTAGCGCCAGCGAAACACTTGCATTGCATTTGGCCGAGCAATGGCGCGATCGCTTGATTGAAGAAGATGAGACCTTGGATGATTGGATGCGTGAATTTCCCAATACCGACACACAACAATTGCGCGCACTCGCACGTCAAGCGCGTCGCGATGGCAAACCCAGCAAAGCAGAAATTTCTGAAGGCAAATTGTCCCGTCATGGACGCGCGTATCATGAATTGTTTCAAATGGTGCGCGAGCAAATTAAAAATCAAGAACCCAGCGATTAACCATGGATACAATTACTTTTCATCCAGACCCCAGTTGTGACACCGTGCATATCGGCATCGTCTCTGTGAGCGATCGTGCGTCCACTGGCGTGTATGAAGACAAAGGATTGCCCGCTTTGAGTGAATGGTTAACGCAGGCCTTGCGCAATCCCATTGAATGGCATGCGCGTTTAATTCCTGATGAACAACAACAAATTAGTCAGGCTTTAATCGAATTGGTCGACGAGGGTTGTTCGTTGGTTCTCACCACAGGTGGCACGGGACCAGCACTGCGGGACGTCACACCAGAGGCTACATTGGCCGTTGCAGACAAAGAAATGCCAGGCTTTGGTGAGCAAATGCGACAAATCAGTTTGCGTTTTGTGCCAACTGCTATTTTGTCCAGACAAGTGGCTGTGATTCGCAAAAAAAGCCTCGTAATTAATTTACCCGGACAACCCAAGTCAATACATGAAACTTTAGGTGGTCTT
This sequence comes from Betaproteobacteria bacterium, assembly GCA_009921265.1. Taxonomy (GTDB): domain Bacteria; phylum Pseudomonadota; class Gammaproteobacteria; order Burkholderiales; family Burkholderiaceae_C; genus Limnohabitans. Next base: position 38,034 of record RFYV01000015.1, read on the forward strand.
AAAAATGAACAAGGACACGTTGAAGTGAATGGTATTTTTGCAGCCGTGCCCTATTGCATTGATTTGATTGGCGGTCCTTATATAGAAACGCGAGAAGATATTTGCAAAGCGTTTAGGCCCAAGAGTGCGGTTAAGCCCGTCAAAAAATAAAAATTATTTTCCTAAGATGTGATTGAACTTGTCAGCCTCAAAATTTTGATGCGCAGGTACATCTTTGGGCATGCAATCGGATTGATTGTTTAGCTCTGCAAATTTTTGTAGTGTTTGCCACAACAAAGCAATCTGCTCTTCTTGTAGTGAGGCGTTATCAATTAATCCACGCATGGCTTGACTGACGGGATCGTCGTTTTGTGTGACGCCGTAAGCTGAAAAACCCATTTTGGATGCCACCTCTTCGCGTCTGGCGTCGTCTTGAGCTTCGATGATGCGCGCTGGATTGCCAACGGCAGTTGCACCTGCAGGAACAGGTTTGGTGACAACCGCGTTGCTCCCAACCTTGGCGCCGTCTCCAACAGTGAATCCACCCAATACTTTGGCACCCGCACCAATAACGACATCACGACCCAACGTGGGATGACGCTTGGCGCCTTTGTATAAAGAGGTGCCACCTAAAGTAACGCCTTGATAAATCGTGCATCCGTCACCAATGACAGCGGTTTCGCCCACCACCACGCCCATCGCGTGATCAAAGAAAACATGCTCGCCAATAACTGCAGCGGGATGAATTTCGATACCGGTGAACCAACGCGAGAGATGAGAAATAAATCGACCCAACCAATGCAAGCCCAATCCCCATAAACGATGAGCCAAGCGATGCAAGATCAATGCATGCAGTCCTGGATAACAGGTTATGACCTCCCAACGACTGCGCGCCGCAGGATCACGATCGAGAATGCATTGAATATCAGATTGAATACGAGAGAACATAGTGACAGTCTAGCGAAAAATGAATGTCCTGTTTTGAAATGCAGTTAAGGTTTGCGTTGCGTCAAAGACATGGCCTTTGCAACACCTCTCAAAATATGCACCTCTTCGAGGGTGAGTTGGGCGCGATTGGCCAATTGATTGAGTCTAGGCATGAGTTTTTTGGGCGACTCAGGATCCAAAAATTCGATCTCCACCAAGGACTGCTCCCAATGCGATAAGAGTCCTGCAATTTGTTGCGCATCTGCAAATGTATCTGTGGGTGTGGCCGATTGAACGTCAAATCCACCCAAAGCCATGCGCCACTCATAAGCAACCAATTGCACCGCCGCCGCAAGGTTAAGCGAGCCATATTGAGGATTGGTAGGTATGCTGAGCGCCACATGACACCGATAAACATCTTCGTTGCGCATACCAAAACGCTCGGAGCCAAACAAAAATGCAATGCCATCGATAGACGGTGTTTGTTGTGTGAGTGCTTCAAAATGTTGACGAGGCGCTCTTGTGGGCGGCCCAAAATCGCGTGGCGTCATTGCGGTTGCACACAGATGAGTCATGCCGTCGAGTGCTTCATCCAAAGTTTCCACAATGCGTGCGTTTTCAAGCACATTAAGCGCACCGCTCGAGCGTTGAATGGTTTCTTCACGTCTCAAAACATTGGCCCAACGAGGTGCCACCAACACCAAATCATCAAAGCCCATGACTTTCATTGCACGTGCGGTTGCACCGACATTTCCTGCGTGGCTGGTTTCAATTAAAACGAATCGGGTCTTCATAGGTCTAAAATCAGGGTTTTCTGCTTTCGCATCGCCGAAAGTATTGTTTGGCTCTTCTTGCTGGAATGGCACTGCATCTTGATGCGGGGCACCTGGCGCACAATTTATGACATCCTCTGCATCTTCATCTTCTATCCATCCCATGCTCAATGTGGCCACCAAAGCAGCGCGCGCTGCAGGTGTGATTATCAACCGAGGCGCCCTCGATGTAGAGTCTGTCCGCGTTTCTCAAAAACAAGCCAATGACTTTGTCACCGAAATCGATCAGGCCTCTGAAAATGCCATTATCGATATTTTGCTCAATGCTTACCCCGATCACGGCATATTAGCCGAAGAGTCTGGCTCCACGCATGGCAACCCCGATGCAGATCATATTTGGATCATTGATCCGCTGGATGGAACCACCAACTTTATTCATGGCTTTCCTTTTTATTGCGTGAGCATTGCTTTGCAAGTGCGCGGAAAACTCGAACAAGCGGTGATCTATGACCCCAATCGCAATGATTTATTTACATCGACCAAAGGACGCGGTGCGTTCATGAACGATCGACGTTTACGTGTGAGTAAACGCATTAGATTGAACGAAGCGCTCATCTCCACTGGATTTCCATTTCGACCCGATGACGATTTTGCAAATTATTTACAACTCATGTCTGAAGTGATGCAGCGCACAGCGGGTTTGCGCAGACCAGGTGCAGCTGCTTTGGATTTGGCTTATGTCGCAGCTGGTTTTTGTGATGGATTTTTTGAAACAGGTTTGTCGCCATGGGATATGGCCGCTGGTGCATTGTTGGTGACCGAAGCCGGTGGGTTGATTGGTAACTTCACAGGCGAGTCTAATTTTTTGGAACAACGCGAATGTTTGGCAGGCAACCCAAAAATTTATGCGCAATTGGTAACCGTGTTGCAAAAGTATTCCAAGTTTGCAAGTGTTCAAGAAAAAGAAGAAGCCACTCAAGCGGTTTCTGCATTGCAAAAAACATTGCGCATTAACAAACCTTAATACCGATGGCGTCGACCCATTTATCGCAACACACGCCGATGATGGCCCAGTACTGGGGCATCAAGGCTGAGTTTCCAGATACCTTGGTTTTTTATCGCATGGGCGATTTTTATGAAGTGTTTTTTGATGATGCACTCAAAGCCGCACGATTATTAGACATCACACTAACACAACGCGGTCAATCGGCAGGTCAAGCTGTTGTGATGGCGGGTGTCCCCTTTCATTCGGTCGATAGTTATTTATCCAAGCTGATTCGTTTGGGTGAATCGGTTGCGATTTGCGAACAGGTGGGAGAAGTTGGCGGTAAAGGTCCTGTTGAAAGAAAAGTCGTGAGAGTGGTGACACCAGGCACACTCACCGATGCAGAATTACTTGCCGACAAAAGCGAAGCGTATTTACTGAGCGTTCATGCAAGTAATCGCGCTGCCAAAGACAACGGTTGTGGTCTGGCGTGGCTGAGCGTGACCGAAGGCATTGTGCGATTGGCCGAGTGTTCTGCCGAGCAATTGCCCGCGTGGATCAATCGCATCGCACCCAACGAATTGATACACAGTCAAGATTTTCCTGATCATTTAAAAAAAATGCTACATGGCCATTACGCCATCAGCAGTCGACCCGCATGGGAGTTTGAAAGTGCGTTGGGGCAACGCAAATTACTTGAACAATTACACGCGGCCAGTTTGTCCACCTGGCAAGCTGAAGATTTACAACAGGCGCAAGCAGCAGCAGCAGCATTACTTTGTTATGCAGAACACACACAAGGTAGAAGCCTCACGCATGTACAAAATCTGCAAGTGGCGCGCGACGACCGCTTGATTGATTTACCAGCGACAACACGCAGAAATTTAGAACTCACTCAAACGCTCAAAGGCGAAGACTCGCCCACTTTGTTTTCATTGATGGACACCTGCATGACGGGCATGGGTTCACGCGAACTCAAACGTTGGATGCTGGAGTTGCCGCGCGATCGCACATTGCCTGAGCAGCGTTTAGAAGCCATTGGCGCTTTAATGGGTGAACACGGACATGGTTCTTGGAAAAACGTTCGCGAATCGCTGAAAGGATTTGCTGACGTGCAACGCATTGCGGCGCGTATTGCTTTGCGTCAAGTCAGACCGCGTGAATTGATTGCGCTGTCATTGGCATTAGTGAAAGCGTCTCAACTACCAGAGCACATCCCTGCTACTTCTTGGTTGGGCCACATCTCAAACGATTTAAAAATGCCGCCCGATTGCGCGCAACTGATAGCGCGCGCCATCCTGCCCGAACCGTCTGCATTGGTTCGCGATGGTGGCGTGATCAACCACGGTTATGACGCCGACTTGGATGAGTTGCGCGCAGTACAAACCAATTGCGATGATTTTTTACTTGATCTTGAAACACGTGAACGTGCGCGCACAGGCATTCACAACTTGCGCGTTCAGTTCAACAAAGTGCATGGCTTTTATATTGAAGTGACCCACGGTCAAACCGATCGTGTACCTGAAGATTATCGACGTCGACAAACGCTTAAAAATGCCGAGCGTTACATCACGCCCGAGCTCAAAGCTTTTGAAGATAAGGCTTTGTCTGCGCAAGAGCGTGCATTAAACCGTGAAAAGTTTTTGTTTGAACAACTGCTCGATCAATTGCAAATGTTTGTCGCTCCATTGGGACAAGTCGCGCGTGCAGTCGCAACCATTGATACCTTGTGTACATTGGCCGAGCGCGCACTACATTTGGATTGGCGTGCACCCCAATTTATAAAAACACCGTGCATCGATATCGAACAAGGACGACATCCTGTGGTTCAAGCGCGACTGGCAGAAAGCGGTGTGTCCTTCATTGCCAACGATACATTGCTCGGTCATCCGCATCGTATGCAAATCATCACTGGGCCTAATATGGGCGGTAAATCCACGTACATGCGACAAGTAGCCTTGATTGTGTTGCTGGCGAGCATGGGCAGTTATGTACCCGCCAAGGCTTGCAAACTCGGCACCATCGATGCGATTCACACGCGCATTGGTGCGGCCGATGATTTGGCCAACGCACAATCCACATTCATGATGGAGATGAGCGAAGGCGCGCAAATTTTACATGCTGCAACGCCACTGAGTTTGGTGTTGATGGACGAAATCGGAAGAGGAACATCGACCTTTGATGGTCTTGCATTGGCCAGTGGGATTGCCACTTATTTACACGACAAAACTCAAGCCTTTTCATTGTTTGCAACGCATTATTTTGAATTGACTCAATTTCCTGCACAACACAAAGGCGCCGTCAATATGCATGTGAGCGCCACAGAAAGTGGCGCTGACGTGGTGTTTTTACACAATTTGCAAGCTGGTCCTGCTAGCAAAAGTTACGGCGTCGCAGTAGCGCGTTTGGCAGGTATGCCAACCCCTGTTTTGAATCACGCCAAACATGTACTCGGTGCACTCGAGTCGCAAGCGCAGGCCTCGCAATCACAGGTTGATTTATTTGCACCGCCACCTAAACCCATTGATCAAGGACCCAGCGCGATTGAAGTGCATCTTTTATCGATTGATCCCGACGCATTGAGTCCCCGTGAAGCATTAGATGCCTTGTATGCGCTGAAAAAAATTCAAAACCAATCGAATAAAAATTAGGCCGCCCAAACCACCCAACCCTGCCAGTGGGTAAATAATACAACAACACCAAACACAATCCGATACCAAGCAAAGGGTACAAAACTATGTGTGGCGATGTATTTAAGCAACCAACGCACGCAGAGCAATGCGCTGGCGAATGAAAATAACAAGCCAACAGCAAACATCGGCAAGTCCATGATGCTAAAGAGGGCGCGCTCTTTGTATAAACTATAAGCACCCGCACCAATCAAGGTTGGAATGGCGAGATAAAAAGAAAAGTCTGTGGCTGCTTTGCGACTCAAACCCAAGAGAATGCCGCCAATGATGGTTGCACCACTGCGGCTCGTGCCTGGAATCATCGCCAAGCATTGAACCAGTCCCACCTTGAACGCGTCTAAGGGTGACATGGATTCGACGTTGAGAATGCGCGCGCGGTCATCGGGATGCTCGCCTGGCGGAGGTGTTTTGCCCCAGCCCTCGACCCACAAAATCACCAATCCACCCAAAATAAAAGTACTGGCGACCACCGTAGATGTGAACAAATGGGCTTTGATCATCTGGCCAAACAAGAGTCCCAAAATCACCGCAGGAATAAAAGCAATCAACACATTGATTGCAAAACGACGCGCCAATCGTTGCGTGGGTAACTCTACAACCGTGTGATAAATTTTTTGCCAATACACAATGATGACGGCCAAAATTGCACCCGTTTGAATGGCGATATCAAAGACTTTGGCTTTTTCATCTTCAAATCCAAGGAGTGCACCAGCCAAAATCAAATGACCTGTTGAAGAGATCGGTAAGAACTCCGTCAATCCTTCCACAATGCCCATGACGGCAGCTTTTAATAAAAAAATCCAATCCACAAAATCTCCCTTTAATCACAACATTATCCATCGGACTCCAAGAAGACTGCGAAAATTGCAATATGAGCCCTAAAATAGCCGTATGAGCTCACCTTCCGACGAAAACAAAGATAGCGCCAAGCCCAGTCATTTTTTGCGTCAAGTCATTGAAAATGATCTGACTCAAAAAACCTACGCCCTCCGAAAATGGGGCGGCTCACCTGGCAACGCCAAGCACCATCAACAAGGTCAAGTTGACGTTGCAAAAATTCGCACACGTTTTCCACCAGAGCCCAATGGTTACTTGCACATCGGACACGCAAAAAGTATTTGTATCAATTTTGGATTGGCGCGCGACTATGGTGGAGTTTGTCATCTGCGACTCGATGACACCAATCCAGAAAAAGAAGACACCGAATATGTGAACGCTATTATTGATGCGGTACATTGGATGGGTTTTGAATGGAAATCTAATTTTAACAATCAAGTAATCGAACATCTCTACCACGCCAGCGATTATTTTGATTTTATGTATGAGGCTGCCGAATATTTGATTGAATCGGGACACGCCTATGTGGACGAACAAAGCGCCGATGAAATGCGAATCAATCGCGGCGACTTCAGTACTCCTGGAAAAAACAGTCCGTTTAGAAACAAAACACCTGCGGAGCATTTGGCACGTTTTCGCGAAATGCGCGACGGCAAATTAACCGAAGGCTCTGCGGTTTTGCGCGCCAAGATCGATATGGGATCTCCCAATATCAATTTGCGTGACCCTGCTATCTATCGTATTCGCTTTGCAACGCACCACAACACGGGCAACAAATGGTGCATCTACCCCATGTATACATTTGCGCATCCCATCGAAGACGCGCTCGAACAAATCACGCACAGCATTTGCACTTTAGAGTTTGAAGATCAAAGACCTTTTTATGATTGGTTACTGCAACGTTTGATTGAAGGAAAGCTTTTAAGCGCTCCTGCTCCGCGACAGTATGAATTTTCAAGGCTTAACCTCACCTACGTTATCACCAGCAAAAGAAAATTGGCGCAGTTGATTACAGAAAAAAAAGTCGATGGATGGGACGACCCTCGAATGCCAACGATTGTTGGACTGCGTCGTCGCGGCTACACACCACAAAGTTTACAATTATTTTCTGAGCGCATTGGTGTGACCAAAAGCGATAGTTGGATCGACTACAGCACACTCGAGACATGTTTGCGAGAAGATTTAGACCCCAAGGGTGCTCGCGCCATGGTGGTGTTAGACCCCATCAAGTTGGTCATTAGCAATTGGGAAACTTTGCACGGCGTCGACGCATTGGATGCGTGTCAAGCGCCGATTCATCCACACATTCCAGAATTAGGCAAACGACAATTTAATTTTGGAAAAACTTTGTGGATTGAAAGATCCGATTACGAAGAGACTCCTCAAAAAGGATTTTTTAGATTGTTCCCGGGCAATCGCGTGCGACTTAAGTACGGTCACGTGATTGAATGCAAGGGTGCCACCTACGACGCCAAAGGACAATTGAAGGAAGTTCTTGCTGAACTCATCCCTGATACCAAAAGCGGTACTCCTGGATCAGACAGCGTCAAAGTCAAAGGTGTCATTACATGGGTGAGTACGCACGAAGCAGTGGCTTGCGAAGTTCGCTTGTACGATCGATTGTTTCAAGATGCGCAACCCGATGCGGGCGGTAAAGATTTTTTAAGTTGCTTAAACCCCCATAGTTTGCAAGTAGCTCAAGCGTGGATGGAACCTTCTTTGGCAAAGGCCGAGGCGGGTCAACATTTTCAATTTGAAAGACACGGCTATTTTGTTGCCGACGCACACGATCACACATCAAACAAAGCTGTATTTAATAAAGCAGTAGGCCTCAAAGACAGTTGGGGCAAGTAAGTCTCTCTCTTTTATTTTCAAACCAACCACGGAGGCTCTATGGCCAAAGGTGAACAACGCAGTAACAAAATGACGAAGAAGCCTAAGAAGGACACGTCTGCTCCAAAAACATCAACGTCGGATCGTCCCATGCCGCCCACCACGTTTGTTGCGCCCCGTGGCAAACTCAAAAATAAACCCGAATAAGTACTCCTAATTTTTTAATCGAGTGGCGTAACGGTTACGGCCACTTGCAAGGTGTGTTTATCACCACCGTTGATCACGCCACGCACGGGAGATACATCTGAAAAATCACGACCTGTGGCAACGGTAATGTAGTCTTCACCGGGCGAGCCCCAACCAGATCGATTGTTGGTCGGGTCTAAATCAAACCAACCTTCTGTCGATGTATCTTTTGCATCAGGCAAAAATACCGATATCCAGGCATGTGAAGCATCGCTGCCAATTAGTTTTTGCTGTCCCGATGCTGGATGCGTTAACAGATAACCGCTTGTATAACGCGCTGACAAACCTAAACTGCGCAAGCATGCAATCATGATGTGCGCAAAATCTTGACAGACACCTTTTTTTTGCGCCAGCGCTTCGAGTGCTGGCGTTTCAATTTCTGTGCTGTTGGATTCGTATTTGAAATCTTGGTGCATGCGTTGCATCAATTCAATGGACGCCTCCATCAAGGATCGACCCGCAGCAAAGCTTGTCTTGGCGTAAGATAAAAATTCGGAGTGCGCTTTGGCATGGTTGGATGCAAATGTGAATTCGGTTGCGTTTAAAAATTCAGCGTTGGAGTGATAATCAAATAAATCACGCACCGTCTCCCAAGCGATGGTGCTGGGCGGCAAATCAAGCGAAGAAGTTTTGACCACACTGCTTGAAATAACTTTCAACTCGTCGTGCGGCACTTGTAAACTAAAAAAAGATCGATGGTTGCTGTAAACGTCAGTGGTGTGCGCGATATGCATGGGCTCAGGAACAATTTGTAACTGATGCGATAGCAAATGTTGAACAGACAACTCAAGCGGCTTTAAACACGTGGTGTGCTGCGCTGTTTCCACATCGGTGGTGTAAACATACTTGGTTTCGTGATTGATTGAAAGTTTCATCAAAAACCCGCCATCTTGAATGCATCTTTGGCGTGCGAGAAATAACGCAGACTCACTCGATCAGAAATTTTCCAAGCCGTTTCAGATAGATCTTTTAAAAACTGCAACAACGCTGACGTTGCTTGCGTATACTCGCACCAATCATCCAAATTCCATGTAGATGGATCGGGCAACAGGCGGGCTAACTCATCTTGTTCATGCGAAGCGCAACCTGCCAATTTGGACAAGCGTCCTCTTAGCGTTTGAATCACCCACGCCAATGAACGCGGATTTTCTGTATTGAGAACCAACAAATCGAGCAACGCGGGCAACTGTCGGTTTTGTTGAAATTGGTAATGGAATGTGATCGTGCTATCAAACAAAGCAATCATGGATTCAAAGCCTGCTGTGTCGTGTAATGAATTCATCTCTAAACCACTTGCTAGGGCAGATGCAAAAAACCCCAGGCGCTCAACTTGTCGACCCACCGATAACAAGCGCCAACCATCGTCTCGCGTCATGCGATCGGTTTGCGCACCCGTCATGGCCGCCAAAAATGAACTCGTGGATTCGAGCACACGCAATGCGCTAACCGAAAAATAATCGCCTTGGTGCGCGTATTCGGATGCGCGTTTAAAAAAATCTCGCTCAGCGCGTTCGGTCAAACTCCATTGCTCATGCGACAAACGTTCGCGAACTGCAGAAGCCGTGAGTTTGATGGCCCGCAAATTAAAGCCAACGCTTGCTGCATGTTCGGTTTCACACAAACTCGCAATAATGGATCGCTCAAACACACGCGGTGCTTGTGTGATGGTGGGCGTGCCCTTTGGCATTAACAACTGTTGCTTGGCCATTTCACCCAGCCATGACATCATTGCGGGCGACGTTTGATCTTCGCCATTAATAGCTTTGAGGATCAATTGAACCAAACGCACACTGTTTTCTGTGCGTTCTGTGTATCTGCCCAACCAAAATAAATTAGAACCCGCTCTACTTGTAATCCATTGTTTGGCCTTGGATCGATACGACACATTAAAACTTTTTTGCAGCAACGATGTGGTGTCGACTTCTCCTTCGGTCAACACCCATGTGTCAGCACTACTGCCACCGCGTTGCATCGTGGCCATGCCGTTGGCGTCAAGCGCCAATCGGGTTAATCCTCCTGGTAATACACGCCAAGAGCTAGGCCCATCGCTGAGCGCAAAAACGCGCAAGATAAACGACTTGGGTACCAAGCCTTGAGCCACTTGGTGTCGACGCCAAGTAGGTGTTTGTGACAACGGCAATTCGGATTGCAAGGTGTAGTCTGACGATTGACGCAAGATGCGTCCACTCCATTCGTCTTTGAGTCGTTGATTCATTAAACGACCCAATTGCGATTGAAACAATTCGTGCAATGCAGAGCCCTCATAAGTGGGCTTGATTACACACTCATTGAGTCGCGGCAGTGCTTCGTGTAATGCCGCGGTTTCACCGCACCACCATGTGGGTAATGAAGGCAATAATAATTTTTCGCTCAATAAAAATTCGGATAAGGCGGGCATAAAACCCATCATGGCAGGTGACTCTAAAAATGCAGTGCCTGGCGCATTCACCATCAACACGTGATTGGCTTTAATCGCTTGCAATAAACCAGGAACGCCCAAAGTAGAGTCGGGACGCAATTCGAGTGGATCCATCCACACATCGTCCACACGTTTGAGTACGATGTGAACAGGTTCCAATCCTTGCAATGTTTTGAGATACAAGCGTTGATCTCTGACTAACAAATCACTGCCTTGCACCAATGAGATACCCAAATAGCGCGCAAGGTAAGCGTGTTCAAAATATGTTTCGTTGTAAGGGCCTGGGGTCAGCAACACCACGTGCGCTTGTCCACCCGCAGGACTCATGCGCTTGAGACCTTCAATCCACGCTTGATACACTCTGGCCAATCGTTGCACGGGCATGGCATCAAAGGCCTGAGGAAATAAACGAGAAATCGATAATCTGTTTTCTAACAAATAACCCAATCCCGATGGTGCTTGCATGCGTTGAGAAATAATCCACCAATTACCATCGGGGCCACGCGACAAATCAAATGCAGCCACATGCAAATGCGTTTGACCCAACGGTTGATACCCATGCATGGAGCGCAAATAACCAGGATGCCCCTGCACCAAGGCAGGCGGCAACAACGATTTTTTGAGTAATGTTTGTGGACCATAAACGTCACTCACAATTCGATCGAGAAGTTTGACGCGTTGCAACACACCCGTTTGAATTTGTTGCCAACTGATTTGATCAATTATGAGTGGTAACAAATCCAATGACCATGGACGCTGCGGTCCACTGCTATCGGCATACACGTTGTAGGTGACACCGTTGTCGCGAATTTGTCGCTCCAATAATTCAGTGCGGGGATCAAGATCTGTAAATCCATCCACACCCAAATGCTCAATGAATGATTGCCAGTGAGATGCAATCGATAAGTCAGATGCAGTTGATTGAGTTTGACCTAAAAATTCATTGAAGTGCCCAATCCCTGCTGGTTTCAGCATCTGCATGGCAACCTCTTGCGGTGACAGAGGTTGTATTGATGGGGGCAATGATTGCTCGGATTTATCCACAATGTTTTTTAGGTATCATCTTATTTTAGATTTATTTATCGCCTCATGTCTAATGTGAATGGAAATTCTCTGCTGCCGATCAATTGACTGTTCGCTGGCGGAACATCCAACAAGCCCGCTGTATGGCTCGATCTGAAGAATCGCGCCAAACGTCGACTCTCAGCTTCATAAGCATTGACTGGAAAAGTGTCATAACTTCTGCCACCTGGATGAACAATATGGTATTGACAACCACCGAGAGAACGCTTCATCCATGTATCCACAATATCGAACACCAAAGGTGCGTGAACGCCAATAGTGGGATGCAACGCCGAAGCGGGTGCCCATGCGCGGTATCGAACACCTGCGACATATTCGCCAACTGTTCCTGTTGATTGCAATGGAATCGGACGACCATTGATGGTGACGGTGTGACGACTGGGGTTGATGTTGCGCACACGCACTTGAATGCGCTCCAATGAAGAATCCACATAACGCACAGTGCCACCCGATGAGTCCTCTTCACCCATCACATGCCACGGCTCTAATGCATTGCGCAATTCCAATTGAATACCCCAAACATCGAGTTGCCCCACATTGGGGAATCTAAATTCAAAATTTGGATCGAACCATGCGGGATCGATATGCAATCCGAAATCACCCAATTCGGTGAGCACATCGTCAAGATCCATTCGCACATAGTAAGGCAGTAAAAATCGATCGTGTAACTCCGTACCCCAACGCGTTGCAGGCACGTCATACGGTTGATTCCAAAATTTTGCAATCAATGCGCGCAATAATAATTGTTGAACAACACTCATGCGTGCATGCGGTGGCATCTCAAACGAGCGCAACTCTAGCAAGCCCAATCGACCCGTTGCCAAATCGGGTGAATACAATTTATCGATACAAAATTCACTGCGATGCGTGTTACCTGTCACATCGACCAAAATATTTCTAAGCGTTCGATCCACCAACCAAGGCGGCATATCAGTGCCATACTTTTGTCGATTGCGTTTGATTTCTTTTAATGCAATTTCCAATTCATAAATTTGATCGTTGCGTGCCTCATCGACACGCGGAGACTGGCTTGTTGGCCCTATAAATAATCCACTGAATAAATAACTGAGAGAAGGATGGTTATGCCAATACAACAACAAACTAGCGAGCAATTCTGGCTGACGCAAAAAAGGACTGTCTGCAGGTGTGATGCCGCCCATCACAATGTGATTGCCACCGCCTGTACCCGTGTGACGACCATCGGTCATGAATTTTTCTGCACTTAGTCGTGTTTCAAATGCAGCTTGGTATAAAAATTCGGTGTGACTCACCAACTCATGCCAATTTTTGGCTGGATGAATGTTGACTTCAATCACACCAGGGTCAGGTGTCACTTGCAACACTTGCAAACGCACATCACGCGGAGGTGGATAACCTTCGAGCACCAACGTCATCTTTAATTGTTGCGCAGTTGTTTCGATTGCATGCAAGAGCAATAAATAATCTTCTAGCCGTTGTAACGGTGGCATGAACACATACATCACACCCAATTGAGATTGTTTGGATTCGTGCGATTGCCATTCAAGCTTGGCACCATTGGCGCGACTCGGGCTTCGAATCTCAACGCACAAAGCAGTGCGCGTAAACTCGTGTGCGGAGTCGAACGGCATTTCTTGAATTCGCACATTGGCAACTGTTGGCAATTGTGTTTGTGCTGCAAATGGATCGTTGTCGACGACACCCACACGATCATCGGGATGAACCCAAGGCAATGAATCGAGTGGCAATCGATATCCCATGGGCGAATCCCCTGGCGTGAGGTACATGCGTTCATCGCGTAAAAACCATGGGCCTGTTTTCCAAACTGTTTTTCCTAAGCGATCTTGACGCGCAGACAGAGGAAGTACATAACCCACCACATGATCCAAGCCTTGATCAAAAACTCTACGTAAACGAACGCGCTCCATTTCATCGTCTAAGCGTGAATCGAAGGGATCGACATTAACAGGCAGACGGCGCTCGCGCCACAAGTAATACCAAGTGTCTTCATAACCTGGCGTGATGTAAAGAGTAGGCATACCCAAATGCGTGGCAAGTTGTTGAGTAAAGCGCAAGGCATCGGCATGACTCAACAATTGTGGTTTTGTTTCATCCGCAAAAATTTGTGGATTTTTCCAACACGCTTGATCGTCAGTGCGCCAATATATGCCGAGCGCCCAACGCGGCAGTTGCTCACCGGGATACCACTTGCCCTGGCCAAAATGCAAAAAACCACCCTCGCCATATTGCGCACGTAATTTGTGCACCAACTCAGTAGCCAACCCCCTTTTGGTGGGTCCTAGTGCATCGGTGTTCCATTCTGGTGCATTACGATCGCTGGTTGCAACAAAAGTGGGCTCGCCGCCCATGGTCAAACGCACGTCGCCATCTAACAGACGTTGATCGACTTGGACACCACATTCAATGATGCTTTGCCATTGTTCATCGGTATAGGGTTGCGTCACACGCGCAGACTCGTACATGCGCGTGACATTCATATTGTGCGCAAAAACCACTTCGGCTTTTTCTAAAACGCCTTCAATCGGTGCTGCGCTGGTGGGCGTGGGCGTACAAGCCAAAGGTATATGCCCTTCACCCGCTAACAAACCCGAGGTAGGGTCCAAACCAATCCACCCAGCACCTGTCAAATAAACCTCGCACCACGCGTGTAAATCAGTAAAGTCCACCTCTGTACCGCTGGGGCCGTCCAATGACTTCACGTCGGGCACCAATTGAATGAGATAGCCCGAAACAAAGCGCGCCGCCAAACTACACATCCTAAAGAGTTGAACCAACAACCATGCACTGTCGCGACACGAGCCGCTTCTATTCTCTAAAGTTTCTTCGGGTTTTTGAATGCCTGGTTCCAAGCGGATGAGGTACTTGATGTCGTTGAATAGTTGTTGGTTGGTCTTGACCAAAAAATCAATCGTGCGACATTTGGAACGATCTAAATTTTTAAAATAAGATTTGAGTGAACTTTTAAGAGGCAAATGCACCAAATACGGCGCCAACTCTTGGGCTACGTCGGGCTCGTATTCAAATGGAAAATTTTCAGCACTGGGTTCCAAAAAGAAATCGAAAGGGTTATAAACCGCCATTTCAACGAGCAAATCAACGGATACCTTGAAGCGCTGCGTAGGTTTTGTAAGCACCAAGCGCGCTTGGTAATTGGCAAATGGGTCTTGTTGCCAATTGATAAAGTGCTGTTCAGGCTCTACCGTCAGGCTATATGAGAGTATTGGGCTTCTGCAGTGCGGAGCTGGACGCAAGCGAATCACTTGAGGTCCTAATTGAATCGGGCGATCGTAGTCGTACGTCGTGACGTGACTTAAAGCAACATGAATAGTCATGCTCCACATCTAGCAAAACACGAGCCATCTTTGGGCAATTGCAGATTCAAAATAAAAATATGGCATTTAAATTGCTAAACACACTGCAATTAAAAGAGAAATAAAATGCCACAGTTTGACGAGATGTACGAGCAACTGCCGATGGACAAATCGGGCCTTAGACCTCATTACAAGGTGTATGAGCAGTGGTTGAGCAGTCAAAGCGAAACTGAGATGTTGGCTCGGCGTACGCAAGCTGAAATGATTTTTCGGCACGTGGGAATTACTTTTGCAGTTTATGGCGATAAAGACGAAGACGGTCACGGAACAGAGCGGCTGATTCCATTTGATTTGATTCCTCGCATCATTCCTGCACAAGAGTGGCAAAGCATGCAAAAAGGATTGGTGCAACGCGTTGAAGCGTTGAATCGTTTTTTGCACGACATCTATCACGATCAAGAAATTTTAAAAGCGGGTTTGATTCCATCGGATCAAATTTTGAATAACTCGCAATTCAGATCCGAGATGTTGGGCGTTGATCTGCCCAATCAAATTTATTCACACATCAGTGGCATTGATATTGTGCGCGCACCCAATGCGCAAGGCGTTGGCGAGTACTATGTGCTCGAAGATAATTTACGCGTTCCAAGCGGCGTGAGTTATATGTTGGAAGATCGCAAAATGATGATGCGATTGTTTCCATCGCTGTTCAATCAATATCGCGTTGCGCCCGTTGCCCACTATCCCGATT
>RFYV01000141.1 GCA_009921265.1 Betaproteobacteria bacterium
GGTGAAAAAATTATTCGAACACAATTACTCGGTTACGAATTAAAAGACAAAATCCTTGGCGTTATTGGCATGGGCAATATCGGCATTCGCGCCGCGCGCTATTTTTACAAAGCATTCGATTGCAAATTGCTTGCCTATGATCCTTATGCTCCGTCAGATGCTTGGCAAGACTTACCGCACGAACGGATTCATGATCTCAAGTATTTATGGCCACGCGTTGATTTGTTAACTCTGCATGTGCCTCTGACTGACACAACAAAAAATATTGTTAATCGAGACGCTTTACAACAAATGAAATCATCTGCCATCGTTATCAATGTATCAAGAGGCGGACTGATCGATGAGTCAGCGCTTTACGACGCACTGAGTCAAGGAAAACTTTTTGGCGCAGGACTTGACGCATTTGAAGAAGGCGAACCACCAAACAAAAATAATCCGCTCTTGAAACTTCCCAATGTGGTTGCCACACCGCATGCGGGGGCTGGGACCGTCGAAACTCAAATCAGAAGCTCCTTGCTTACCGCCAAACAGTTATGGCACGTGTTGCAAGGCGGAGAGCCGTTTCACCGAGTGGTCTAATCAACTTAATGGCGCACTTGAGTATTTGATGTATCCAGGTCTTTGTTCAACTTGTTTGAACCAACGACTTAAGTGTTGATACTCTTCACGCTCAATGGGCAAGTTAAACCATCTAAAAGCAATCAAAGCTAACGTCAAATCAGCAATGGTGAAATGGTCTCCAGTAACCCACTTTGTGCTTTTGAGTTGATCGTCAAATATTTTTAAAGCTGCACTCATTTGAACTCTTATTTTTTCGAGTTCGACCTTATTGCGATCTTCGGGCTTGGTGCGAATCCATCCCCAAAACAATGGTCGCATCACTGGCCATGCCGTGGTGTTGTACCACTCCAGCCATTGATCAACTTTTGCAGATTGCAGTGCTGATTTGGGATAAAGAATATCAGTAGTATCGTATTTTTTTGCAAGATAACGCAAAATCGCATGCGACTCCCACAACACCAATCCATTGTCGTTAATCACGGGCACCAACCCGTTTGGATTCATTTGAAGATAGGCTTCTGTTTTATTGACGCCATATTGCATGCCCGCATCGGTGCGATCAAATGGAATTTTTAAATCCTCGCACAACCAAAGTACTTTTTGAACATTAATTGAGTTGAGGCGTCCCCAGAGATGTAAGTTATTCATGCGATTCCAAATTGTATTTTGTTATTTAATCATAACCGCATAATCAAAACAATCGCAAATGCAGCAAAGATGACAGTCCATATTAATTTTGAATTTCGCGCCATGGCTTTAAGCCCAATCTCAACCAATGAAAGACGACGCGCAGGCGGAGATTTTTCAACAATGGGGATATCTATGTTTGACCTGTCTCCAGACCAAACCGTTGCGTTGGCACTTAAAAACTCAGTAAAAGCGTCGAGTTCAGGCTTCGCGGCGCCCACAGCGATCTCCAACATCAAAGCACGCTGAACCAAAAGATAGGCCGCATACGGTTGGCTGATAATGGTATCCTCAATTAATTTAGCCGCCATTTCATCGTAAATCAGAGGCTTAGTTTGGATTAATTTGCGTAAAAATCGCATCAATACGTCGCGCTCGCTTCCAGTCATTTTGGGGTCCTTAGGGGGTCAAGCAACTTGCAAGGTTGCCTCAAAATAATTAGAATTTTTCCTAGGTCAAACCCGAAGACCGCAACAATCACCATTCATATTGGATCAACTTTGGAGACATTCATGGAACATATAATGGCTATCGTCGATGTTTTTATATTTGTCGCCATCATGTGGGCATTTTTTGAAAACAATCGAAAAATCAAACTTGCCAAGCAAGCCAAAGAATTAAAACATTAAACCTACTGAGTAACAACCCATGCTTCAATTTTTTTATAACACGGCTCCTAACCCCATGAAAGTTGCTCTCCTTTTAGAGGAGTTAGGTCTGCCCTATGAAGCCATACCCGTTGATACTCGCAAGGGCCAGCAGTTTGATCCCAAATTTAAATCGATCAATCCCAACAGTAAAGTTCCAGCTATTGTTGATGGTGACGTCAAAGTTTTTGATAGCAACGCCATTTTGCTTTACTTGGCTGATCGCGAGAAAAAATTTGTGCCGTTAGATTTAAAAAGTGCCGACAGAGCCCATGCACTTTCTTGGTTGATGTTTATTGCAAGTGGCATTGGTCCTTTTTCAGGGCAATCAGTGCACTTTAGAAATGCAGCACCAGAGCCCAAGGAATATGCACTCAATCGATATGACTTCGAAGCGCATCGCCACTGGAAAATAATCGACGATCATTTGGCCAGTTACACCTATATGTTGGGCAATGATTATTCAATTGTGGATATGTGTTTTTGGGGTTGGGCTCGATTAGTCCCCTTTGTGCTTGGCACAGGAGATCAAACTTGGGAGACTTACAAAAATATTAAACGATTGCTTGACTTAATTAACACAAGACCTGCGGCACAAAAAGCAGAAAGTTTGAAGAGCAAACATACGTTCAAAACCGAGCTTGACGATGAAGCTAGAAAATTTATGTTTCCGCAAAATCAGCGGTTGAAAAAATCTTAAACGTCAATTGGGTTTTGCCTTCAGGGCATCTTCTAATTGGTTGATCTTGTTTTGCATAGCAGCCATTTTGGCGTTCAGCGCACCTACATTTAAAAATGTTTCTTGCGTAACAGTGGCCCTGAGATTCTTACCCCAGCCCAACCAAGAAGAGTCATACACCTTGACTTTTTTAAAACCTAGGTTTTTTAATACAACCGCTGTTTCCGCGGCACGCACGCCACTTTGACAATACGCCACGGTCTCTTTATTGGGGTCTAATTTTGAATATAGCTTTTTCAGATCTGCATTGTTTTTGAGTGACATACCCAATTTATCGGATACAAGCTTCTTACCCAATTTATTGGCAGTGCTTGGGTCTTGCCAATTTTCTTCATAAGGAATATTAACCGCTTGCGGAATGTGTCCGCCACGAACGGCGCGAATATCTTTTCCACTCTGAGCCAACGCTTGCAAGACTGGATGATTTGGTTTTGGACCACGACATTCCGCACCTGTGGATCAGAAAGAACGAGCTGTCGGAACGCAAGACCAGAGCCAGCATCCGGGCTGTACCTCTATTGGGTATTTCGCTTGAAGCCGCCAAAGAGTTGCACAGCCGCGCACAGCCATCCTGAACAAGAACCTGAAGCCACTCAACTTCAGAAGCCACATGTTCAGGCATGCATTCATTGACCGGCTCAAGGCTTGCAATGACATTCCACTGCCCTTGGCTGAAAGCATCACTGGACACGGGCGTGGTCAATCTGACTTTGCTGTGTATGGAACAGTTGGCTATTCCTTGGAGCAAAACCTTGAAGTGATTCGCAAGGTTCTGATCTAAGAACCCTGGAAATAGCCCCGACGAAACCTTGAAGTGATTCCAAAATTGGATACGGACTCAGGATTCGAACCCTTTATTAATCGAAGATTGCACAGGAAATTAGGTCAAAATTGATGTTGCTTTTTGAACTGAAAACTCAGCAATTTCAAGGTTCCATAAATTATTTGCTACAATGATTAATCAATGAAATATGCGGGAGTCAACCCATACAGGTGACACCCCCTCAAGCACGTTTCTTGCTAGAAAAACCGAATATATTCCTCGATAGCTCAGTTGGTAGAGCGC
>RFYV01000142.1 GCA_009921265.1 Betaproteobacteria bacterium
CACCGTGCACGGTCGCTACACATGTCAAATGTTTAGCGGCCACGCCGATTGGAATCGCATTGGCGAAGTTGTCGCCGCCGTGAAAAATATTCCCATCATTGGTAATGGCGATGTGACCGAGCCCGAGCACGCGGTGCAAATCATGCGGCAGACCGGTTGCAAAGGCGTCATGGTTGGCCGCGGTTCGTTGCGTACGCCATGGCTATTTCAGCGCGCCAGCCATTTAATTGCCACGGGCGAATTGTTGCCCGAACCAACGCCCGATCAAAAGTGCCAGGTGATTGATCGCCACATTGAACTATTAGAAAAGTACAGCCCCGGCTCGAGCGCTGTGGAATGCATGCGCAAACGCATTAGTTGGTATGGCAAAAACATGGGCCACGTGAAGCCGCTCAAAGAAGGCATTCGTACCGCCACCACCACCGCGCAAATGCGGCAAGTGATTGCTGATTGGCGCGGACGCTCTTTGGAAACAAATTTGAATATCACACCGCTGTCGCTTTAAGACGAAATTGATTTAAATCGTTTGGCGGCGGCAATCCCGAAGGAATCCAGAGCCGAAGCTCTACACCATGCAATTCAAATTATTTCTTTCAAACACTCTCACGTCTCAACTCTTGCATCTCAAGTGAAGTACTTCTCATACTGATTTTAAATCAATTCGTGTGCTAGTCGCTTCAAATCAAACAGGCCCTCGCACTCTGCCACAAGTTGTTCACCCGCGTCGACGCTTTGAAATGAGTCCCGCAATGACCAGCAACGAAACTGATCCCGGTGATGGCACCGCACTTGATATAAATGCCACGCCCTGCATGGCGCTATCTGACATTCCCAATGAAAGTCCGCTGAAACTCAAGCGATATTGCTGCGTACCGCCAAGTTGAGACAGCGCCATTTGTGCGCTGCCTGCCGCCGCCGGCACAATTGTAATTGCACCAAGTGATGTTCCTTGATCGTTGCTCCATTGCATGCCCGCCAAAACATGTGCGGGATTGCTCAACGATGTAATTGACCAACTTTGATATTGATCGGGCGATACCGAAGTAAAGTTCCATTGGACCCCCACACTTTGCTTTCCTATCAATGCGAAGTCGGCCCAACCTTGAAATGGATGTGAAACAGATCCATCGCCTTGGTCATACTTACCGTTACCACGAGCGAAACCAAATGCTTCGTGTGGTTGACCCGATGGAAGTGGCGCGAATCCGTCCGCGTTATAAATAGTGATAGGCGTGATTTGGTCCATCATGGAATGGCGATCGCGTGGATTGCCTGAGTTATTGAGGACGCCACCAATAACTGAATCTTGCAACTCTGCAGGCAACGCCGCTGTATCGCATTCCGAAAGCCCCGCATGAACGGCACTAGCCAGCGCGCACGCTACAAGAGCGCCCAAAAGTGGCTTGGATTTGAATTCAGATCTGTTATTTTTGCTTTGAATCATTGTGTTTTTCTTGGACGCAGGAAGAACAATCTCTAAAACCAAATACGGTTCAAAGAGCGCCTTTGTGAATCCTTAAAAAATGCCGACATTTCATGCTGTTTTTAAGAACTTGCCTTAAAAACCTTGCAATGGCTATTGCATTTCCAGCTTGAACAATGGTCCAATAACTTCGAATTTGACAGGAATATCTGCATTCCAGTTTGGCAAAGGGGAAATTCAATTCAAGTATGTGTCTTGCATGGCGAGGTAGGAATGGCGCTCGTAGCGCAAAAAGCACAATTGCTCGATAACAAGTGATCTTAATTTTGTTCGGAATCTTTTGTTGATGCAACACATGCTTTGCATGGTGCGTAAGAAGACTTGAAGAGATATCGGTTTCGCGAAAGCAAGCCGGTAGTAGGTTGAGGGAAAGTCACCATTTGTTCACAGTGACGTTTGTTCAAAAATTAAAGATTTGAGGAAAGGGAAAGTTATGTATTTACAAAAGGGTTTGGGAAAAGGATTTGCTGTGCCATTGTTTACGGCAGCAATGATTGTCTCTGGGGCCAACGCCGCGTTAGTTTCTTATTCGACGGTTGTCACAAACAACACATTGTCGGAACAGACTTACGAATTAACTAAATCATTTACTCTCACAGGTGGCTTAGGAATAACGGGTGGATCCGGGTCTCTTGCAATACTTGTGACTGATATTCGTGGCGGCGGCGCATATGTAAAGGCATCCGGAATAAATGCCATTTACACGAGTTTCGTGAATGGTGTGCAAGTGGCCACAATCACGCCAACAATTCCGGCGACCATTACCGCCAGTCAGTTTGGACAAGGATCATATTCGCAGCAATTTGCCTCTAAAAATTACGGGGTTCTGGGAAATATAAACGACATCATTCAAACCAAGTTGAAATTTATTCTTTCATCTGGCGATCAAGCGGTTATTTCCAGCACATTTGAAGTCGTTGCATTTACTCCAGCTCCTGGCGCGCTTGCGTTGATTTGTATTGCATCCGGGTTCGGTCTGCGCGGCCGACGCCGGGCGAGTTATTAAAAATTTACAAATAATCCAAATCTCATTTTGACAATGGGATGTTTGAAATAGATGGTTGATTCAGAGTTTGAAAATGTTTGAAAAGATTGATTCACAATTCTCAACATGTTGTTGGGAATAAAAAATTTAGTAGAGGGAAGAAAAGATGTTCAAGTTTACAATTATTTCAGTCGCCGCTGCAGCACTTTCGGGGTCTGCGTTGGCTGGTCCAATTCTTAATTTGCAAATCACCGTGGACGGGAGTAAATCCACCACACTTCAAGAAGGTAAACTGACTCCCTTTAACGATTACAGTTATGCGGGATCGGTTGGTGACGGTTATCCCGTTACTTCTTGGATTGTTGGTTGGGATCTTGCATCCAATTTCACTTCAAGTTCATTCGTGACCAATGGGTTCACGATTGCAAACCTGGGCTCCGCAACCAAACGATTCAACATTTTGTTGGATATTCCAAACGCCATCGCAACAACTGGCCAAACGAGATTTTCAGGAAACTTGGGTGGAACCTTGACGAGCAACTCCAGCTCGGCTTCCACCATCTCTTCTGTTGGAGCAAATCCAATTTGGCAAGGTCTTCGCGCCGGAGTTTCGCCGGGAACCAATTCACAATTATTGAGTTCCTACACATTCTCAAGCCCGGGATCCGTTTCAACATTGATTCCAAATAAAGCGATCACGCCTTACAACGCACTTTCCAGTGCGGGCTCCAGCCTTGGCTACCAATTTCAATTTGATCTTTCCGCAAATTCAACAGTTTCATTCGGTGGAGTTTGGGCGGCAACCGTGCCTGCTCCAGGCGCGCTGGCTCTACTTGGATTTACCGGCGTAATTATCAAACGTCGACGACGCTTCAATTAAGTCGTCATTAAAAATTGCGGGCGCGCCGTGAGAAATATCCGGCAACCCCGCTCAGGTCACTCCCCCGTTTGCGTTACGAGTCCTCTAAACAGGACTCGTTTCGTTTTTACAGTGAGTCGAAAATGCGGGCATATTTGCATGCCGCGGGTGCAATTCTAAACC
>RFYV01000143.1 GCA_009921265.1 Betaproteobacteria bacterium
TAAGGATGGTACGTACGTAGAAGTTTTTTTGAGTACAACAGCATTGCCCAAACAAGGGGGATCGATCCACTTACAAGTTCCTGCTGAAAACCTCCATTGCTTTTCGTCAACAGGGCAGCGACTGGAAAGCCCCATATGAAGCCATTGCAAGCAAATCCTTGGGAGAAAACTACCTTTGGCGCGCGCACGACTCTTGAGGACACCAGCCAATTTGAGTTGCGTTTTTTAACTCCCAGTCTTGTCAGAGTGTGTTTGCAACCTGCGGCAGGTTTTCGTGAACCCCGCACATGGGCCATCGCACCCCGTAGCGGTATCGACGTGGTTTGGCAAGGTAGGGAACGCGAAGACTGGAGTGGCTTTGAAAATGTGAAGCTGAGCCACAGTAAAAACACCTCTGGTTGGTGTATTGCCAGCTCCAAAATGACAGTACAAGTGCATCAACGCCCCTTACGCATTGAATGGAACAGTGTCAAAACCGACAAGACGCTAGGTCCCACGATTTTGTCTGACAGAGGAACGAGTGCGTATTTGTATGAAAAAAGAACCGGTGTAACACGTCATTACTTGCAAAGAGATGATGCCGATAAATTCTTTGGTTTAGGCGATAAAACAGGTCCCCTGAATCTAAGCGGTCGTCGACTGCGCACGATAGCAATGGACTCGCTGGGTTATGACCCAGAGCATGGTGATCCGCTTTATAAGCATTGGCCTTTCGTTTTAAGCCGTAATGCACATGGTCAATGGATGGGCTTGTACTACGACACATTGGCCAGCTGCACTTTTGATTTCGGTTGTGAACATGACAATTACCACGACTTTTACCGCTACGTTGACATAGATGACGGAGACTTGGATTACTACGTAATTGTTGGTGACACACCGGCCGAGGTCATTGCCCAATTTGTGCAACTGATTGGCGGAACCCACCTTCCCCCCGCATGGAGTCTGGGCTATGCACAAACTGCTATGGGACTTGCTGATGCACCGGATGCACAGGCACAACTTTCTGCGTTCATTGACAAAACGCAGGAACACAAGGTACCCGTATCTGCATTTCACTACGGCTCTGGATATTCCAGCAAAGGTAAAAGACGCTATGTGTTCACTTGGAACCATGATAAATTTCCTGACCCGAAAACCTTGAATGCCAAATTTCAAGCACAAGGCATGCGCTTGGTCGCAAATATCAAGCCCTGTTTGTTAGATGATCACCCTGCATTTGATTCAATGTCTCAGTCTCATGCTTTATTGCAAGATACGCGCAATGAATCGGTGATCGAACCATATTGGGATGGTCAAGGTGCGCACCTTGACTTTACAAACCCTCAAGCGATTGCTTGGTGGCAAGACCAATTCAAATTGCAAATTCTTGATTACGGTATTGACGCAGGTTGGAATGACAATAATGAGTACGCCATCCAAGACGAAGATGCCATCAGCCATTACTGGGGACGACCCCAACCCATGCACCGTACGCGCCCCTTGCACGGTCTTTTGATGACCCGTGCAACTTTTGAAGCACAAACATTACATGCGAGTGACCAAGAATCTGTATTTACGATCACACGCGCCGGCCCCCCCGGAATACAACGCTACGCCCAGACTTGGTCAGGTGACAACACCACAAGTTGGCGAACTTTGAAATGGAATATCCGAACAGGTCTGCAAATGAGTTTGTCAGGCATGTTCAATGTCGGGCATGACGTGGGAGGATTTTTTGGCCCCTTGCCCGAACCCGAATTATTTTTACGTTGGGTGCAAGCGTGTTGCTTAAATCCCCGTATGGTGATGAACTCTTGGAAAGCAGGAGGTATCAGCAATTTACCTTGGATGCATCCAGAAGTAAAAGAGAACGTCATCCAAGCGATTCGATTGCGCTATGCCCTCATGCCTTATCTTTGGTCATTGTTTGAACGTGCACACCAACACCATGAGCCTATCATTCGCCCGACCTTTTACGACTTTCCTGATGACGAACAGTGTTTTGAAGATTGTGATGACTTTATGCTGGGGGCTTGGCTTTTAATCGCACCTGTCGTCACAGAAGGCGAAAGAACACGCGAGGTGTATCTACCAAGATTAACCGAGGATGCGCGGTGGTTTGATTTTGAAACAGGTAAAGCCTTTGAATCAGGAAAGCGCCATTGCATAGATGCTCCACTGTCGCGCCTACCTATATTTGCGAAAGAAGGCGCTGCTATTCCAATTGCAGCGCCACTACCTGGCAAGATTGCACGCCATGATGACCCTATCAAGGAAATCAAACGCTTTTGATATCAAGGCACGTCATTGCCGATCGCTAAGGTGTAGAGTTCAAACCATGTTTGTCGATCCATCGGGACTTGAAATGCCGCATGCATTTGTTTGATGCGATGCAAATCATTGGTTCCTAACACTGGGATCACGTTGGCAGGATGGTGAAGTAACCAAGCAATCGCAACTGCCGTAGTATCTGTAGAAGCGGTCTTGGCCAATGCATCTAAAGCGGGTCGGAGACGCTTCGCACAATCTTCTTGGCCAAATAAACGCCCCCCACCCAAAGGCGACCAGGCCATTAACGCTTGCTGATGTTGCTGCGCGTGCGCCATTTGTCCATTTGTCAAGGGATCCGTATGCATAAGACTAAGTTCAATTTGGTTAGTCAGCAATGTATGGCGCATCGTCGACTGCAACAAATCGACATCCCACGGCATGAAGTTCGATACCCCAGCACTGCGTATTTTCCCACTATCGATTAGTTGGTCCAAACAAGCGCCCAAGGCATGGGCATCCATCAATGGATCTGGACGGTGTATCAACAATGCGTCGATAACGTCCACGCCTATGCGTTTCAAAGAACGGTCCACGCTTGCAAGCACATGCTCAGGCGAAGTGTCGTAGTGTTTGACTCTGGTAGAAGGCCACTGCTTGGATAACAACATGATGTCTGTTTTCGTGACAATTTGCATCCGTTTCTTTAATGTTGGATCTAGGCGCAATGCATCACCAAATAAAGTTTCACAGCGGTAATCTCCGTAAATATCCGCATGGTCAAAGGTGGTAACACCTTGGTCTAAACATGCATGGATACGTTCTAAAACAGCCTTTGGCGAACTATCGGTTGCTTCAGATAAACGCCACACGCCATAGGCGAGACGGCTAAAGCGGATATCTTTGGACAACTCAATATGAGGAACGGTTATTTGTATTTTCATCGACGATCTCCGACACCTAAAGGTGTTGCAGGTGTTTGATTTGGCACGCGGCCGTATTCTTGAGCAAGCGAACATGTTTTGAGTTGCGGCAACACCTTAGTGCCAAATATTTCACATTCTTGCATGTGTGGATACCCTGAAAAAATAAAAGCGCGTATTCCCATTTTCATGTAGTCGTGGATTTCACTTAGTATTTGGTCCACACTACCCACTAAAGCGGCTCCGCAACCACTTCGTGCGCGCCCCACTCCCGTCC
>RFYV01000144.1 GCA_009921265.1 Betaproteobacteria bacterium
AATGCCAGCGTCTTTGGCAATGCGCTGAAAAGTTGCAGTGTCATTGGCAACCCATTTTTGTAATTCTTCAGGTGTACCACCATATGCATGAAATCCAATTGCACTCAATCGACTGATCACCGATGGATCTTTGACTGCTGCATTGGCGGCCTCATTGAGTTTTTTCAAAATAGCAGGCGGCATGCCTTTGGGCCCCATGAGAGACTGCCATCCAGGAAGATCAAAACCTTTGACGCCCGCTTCATCCAAGGTCATTAAATCGGGATACAACACGTCCCGCTTGACGCTGGCCACAGCCAAGGCTTTGAGTCGACCTGCTTCAATATTTTGTTTGGATGTGCCATCAAAAGAGCAATCTATGGTTCCAGCCAACAAGTCATTGACCATAGGTCCTGCGCCACGATACGGCACGTGACGAACATCAAGTCCTGTGCGCAATTTCAAATATTCAAAAATGAAATGCACATTTGAACCAATACCAGAACTGCCATAAGTTAACTTGCCCGGTTCACGCTTGGCCAAGGCCATGAATTCAGCAACAGATTTAACAGGTACTTTCGGGTTGCATACCATCACAAAAGTGTATGAACCCAAAGGTGAGATGTAGGAAAAGTCTTGATTGGGGTCGTAGGTCACGCCACGCTCAGTAATGGGAGATGATGAATGCGTGCCTGCATTACCAATTAGTAATGTATAGCCATTGGGATTTGACTTGGCTGCATAGGATGTTCCTAAACTGCCACCAGCTCCTGCGCGATTTTCTACAACAATGGTTTGTCCCAAAATTTCGCCCATCTTGCTGCTAATAACTCGTGCAACTAAATCAGTGACGCCACCAGCAGCGTAAGGGACAACCAACGTGATCGGTTTGCTTGGATACGGTTCTGTCGCACTTTGCGCCAAAGAACAGCAAGCCATGAAGAAAGACAAAAATCCAAATACGATTGACTTCAACATATTAATCTCCTTTTTTATTAAGCACTTCCCATTATTCAATCACCAAGGCTAGTCAACCTTGATCGATATTGACGAGTCAAGATTGCAATGCATCGGCTCCCAAAATATCGCGCGCCACCAGCATGCGATGAATCTCAGACGGACCTTCCACAACGCGGTTAACCCGCAAACCACGAAACCAATGCTCAAGCGGCATTTCACGAGACATCCCCATACCACCCAAGACTTGCATGGCTGAGTCCACCGCACGAAAGGAACTCTCACTTGAATACAGTTTGGCAATCGATGCAGCATGTCGTGCATCCTCGCCTCGATCATCTTGCCATGCAGCGTCCCAAAGCAGCCATCGCGCAGCTTTCACTTCAATATAGCCATCGACCAACATATTTTGAATAGATTGCCTGCTGGCTAATTTTTTGCCAAATGTTTCGCGTTGACGTGCATACTCAATGGCAATATCTAGCGCTGACTCTGCAACACCCACACACTGTGCGGCGATTTTGAGTCGACCCCGAACTAACCACTTTTGAGCCAAAGTGAACCCTTCACCTTCGTTGCCAAGCATATTGTCGCGATGAACCCTCACGTTTTCCATTAGCATCTCGTTGGTGCCATGATCTCGAATCACTTTAACGGGACGAACACTGATGCCTTCAGCAGGCATGTCCACAATGAATGCACTGATACCACTGCGGCCAGTTCCTGTTCTGGCAAAAACAATACCATGATGAGCGACATCAGCACGACTGGTCCACATTTTTCTGCCATTGATGACCCAATAATCACCATCCAATACCGCTTTTGTTTGTATCGCGCGAGCAGGATCACTTCCACCAGTAGGTTCACTCAATCCAATAAACCATTGCCGTGCGTCGTCGACCGTTGCCTGAATGTAGCGAGCCTTTTGTTCTTCGTTAGCGCTATGCAAAATGTTAGGCGGATCGTAACCAAAGACGCCACAACCAGGGTCTGGTAAAGAATACGTGTGTTTGGATGCGGCCTCATAAGCCACCACAAATGGAAATGAAGACAGACCAGCACCACCATATTCTTCTGGTGTTTCAAAACACCACAAACCCAATTTTTTGGCCATGGCTTGCAAACGCTTCACATCGGGTTTCGGTAACTCGGTGCAATCGTTTTTACGTGCACTTACTTCAACGGGATGTATTTCATTCAATAAAAAACGATTAATCGTGTCTTGCAACATCCGTAATTCAGGCGTTAAGCCTTGGGTGTGCCCGCTGATCATGGATTCTTTCATGGTTGGATGTCCCTGCTTGTAATTTCAAAAAGTGCGTCCACAATGGTGCACTGCCCTTGATAATTGATCATCACTGGATTGAGTTCAATGGTGGTTATACGACCGCCTGAATCAATCAAAATTTGACTGAGTGTTTTAAAAATTTGGTTGAGTTGATCAACCACTGTATCTTGTATGCACATATCGTCCAACCACTCATTCAAACGCAATGCATTCAGCATGTCGTTGATATCTGGTTTGCTCAAATGCAAATATCGAAACGACATGCGTGCTTTGTCTTCCACCTGAACACCACCAAGACCGAGCAATCCTAAAAATCCAAACTCCATGGACTGAGTGACGCCAACAAAAAATTCCATACCACTCAGCATGGGTTCAATCAACAGTAGTGAGTCGGTTGTAGCACCAGGTAAATCCAACATGCGTTGTGCCGCGTCTTGCACTTCTCTCTGAGATTGAAGATTCAATTGAACACCACCCATGGCCGCTTTATGTGCAACGCCAGGCACCTGCAACTTCAATGCAACAGGAAAACCAATCTCGGACGCAAACAATCCCGCTTGTTTGGCATCGCCTGCAATTCGATCTTGAATCACAGGCAATCCAAGATCGCGCAACCACTGCTTACTTTCGCTCTCACCAATTAGATCATCCACTTGTGATTTTTCAATCCAATTGGCCATTTCAATGGACGGTTTTTTTGAAACAACAAACTCTGCCCATGGCTCTGGTGCTTTTGCCGTTATGGCACCCAAGGCGATTCGTAAATCATCTGGCTCTTCCCATCGACCTATTTGCGCTTGATTGAGCATGTCATGTGCAGACTCGTCAATGGTTCCAACCACACCAAAGTGAATGTTTGATTTCTCAAGATTCAATTTTGTAGCAACACGACACAGTTGCTGTGTCAATGGATCGTGACTGGTGGCAAGTGGTAAAAACGTGATGATGATATCCACCTCATCGCTGCTGGCCATGGTCAACAAAATCGCTTCAAACTTATCGGTTTCGTTGATGATTTGTGCAGTCACGTCAACAGGATTGGCTGGATGACAAAACGGTGCAATATTCATGAGTTGTAACTGCAACGCATCAGATAAACGCGGCATCACTACGCCAGAGCTCTCCAGCGCATCAGC
>RFYV01000145.1 GCA_009921265.1 Betaproteobacteria bacterium
CGACACCAGCATGAATCGCGTCAACTTCATTCAAACGATAAACTATCAGTTCGGTAAAAACGCAAGCCCCAATTCATAGGACAAAACATGATAAGACAAGCCAACAAATTTGACATGGAAGCCATTGTTCGGATGCTCAAGGCATACCGCGACAAAGCACCAGCACAATTCTTGCGAGATTCCAGCAATCAGGAACACATTGAAAAACTGATTAACAACATTCTTGCTGGCGCGGGATTCATCCTACTTGCCATCAAAGATGAAGACCCTGTCGGTATGGTGGTTGCCGCACAACACCCAAATATTTGGAATCCAGAAGTGACGCAAGTCAGCGAGATTGCATTCTGGGTTGATGAAGAACATCGCGGCGGCAAGTCTGCTCATCGACTGCTTCATGCCTACATTCAACAGTGTGAAGAATGGAAGCAAGAAAACCGCATCCAATTTTTCAGTCTCAGTAAAATGGTCAACAGTCCCGACTTGTCGTATGAAAAGTTCGGTTTTGAAAAGCTGGAAGAAACTTGGATTAAATAATGCCCGGTTCAATAATTGCTTATGCTATTTTGGGTGTAAATACAGGCTACGCTTATGCCGCCCTGTCTTTTGCCATCAACATGGTGGCATCTTCAATTCTTGCCAAGCAATTTTCAAATGATTCAAATAATAATAGTACGGGTGGCGACCAGTTAAACCCCGGCAGTCGCTTGCAAATTCCTCCTGCTGGCGACAACAAGATTCCAGTGATTTACGGCGCGGCTTATACAGGCGGCACAATTACTGACGTATCAATCACCAGCGATTATCAAAACCTTTACTACTGCCTTGCCTTATGCGAGGTGACTAACACCGAAAGCGGCGGCACACCTGACACAATCACCTTTGGCAACGTCTATTGGGGCGGTAAGCGGGTTGTTTTTGATGGCACAGGCTATGTGGTCGCTTCGCTATTAGATGAGTCCACGGGGCTTTACGATTACTCTGTGGCTGGAAAGTTGGAGTTCTACTTCTACAAGAACGGTTCAACCAACCCAACCAACACCAGTTTCTATGCGTACAGCCCACAAGTCATGGGCAACACCAGTTTGACGTATCAGTGGAACACTACCAAGCTGATGAGCAACTGCGCTTTTGTGATTGTCAAAATCAGATACTCAGCAAGCGCAAACCTGACAGGCATTCAGCAGACCAAGTTTCAAGTCACAAATTCCAGATACGCGCCCGGCGATTGCTTCAGCGACTATTTGTTTTCCACTAGATATGGGGCGGCTATTCCTACTGCCAACATCAACAGCACAAGCCTTGCCGCATTAAACGCCTATTGCAACCAGACATTTACTTACACAACCTACACCAGCGGCAGTAGCACTTTGCCGCAACGATTCCGCTTTGATGGCGTTCTGGATACTCAACAACCCATCATGACCAATTTGCAATACATGGCGACTTGCTGTGATTGCTTGCTTCGATATAGCGAAATCACAAACACATGGGGCGTGGTTGTTCAAAGCCCAACCTACACTGTTGTATTGCCACTTGATGACAGCAACATCATTGGTTCTATTAACGTATCGCCTTTGGATATTGCTTCATCGTTTAATATTGCTGAAGTTAAATTTCCTGACAGTTCAGCGCAAGACAGTTTTAACTCGGCAACATTTAATCTTGCTGTTACCAATCCATCATTGCTTTATCCAAATGAACCAGTTAATAAACAATCAATCAGTTTGCCGCTGGTCAACAATGACGTTCGGGCGCAATATCTTGCCAATCGGTTTTTAGAAACTTGCCGTGAAGATTTACAAATACAGTTAACCATTGATTATGTTGGTTTGCAGTTAGAAGCTGGCGACATTGTTTCATTGACCAATACAAATTATGGCTGGTCTGTTAAGCTATTCCGCATTGCCAAAGTAACAGAGAATTTTGGCTCTGATGGAACAATTACTGCGACTTTGATGCTGACTGAGTACAACAGCGCGGTCTATGACGATAAAAACATCACGCAATTCACGCCATCACCCAACACTGGTTTGGCTTCGCCTTTGACGTTTGGAACAATTCCAACGCCATCGGTTGCCGCTAACTATCCCAATGCCGCCAACCCGTATTTCATTGTCAACATCAATACATCCACTGCGGGTATTGTTGACTATGTGGAATGCTGGTATTCCGCTTATTCAAGCCCGACAACAGCGCAACGATTCTTTGCGGGTACATCTGCCATTGCTTCAGATGGCAACCCATATTCACCAAGCACGGCATTAACCATTACGCTATCAGACATTCCCGCTGGTAATTGGTATTTCTTTACGCGCATGGTCAATGGCCTTGGCTCAAGCATTTACAGTTCAGCATCATCAGTGTTTCAATGGCGACCAACTACATTCACTTATCAAGAACAATATTTGATTGTGGCTTATGGTGATGACCTTGTCGGCACAAATATTTCATCATCACCGACAAGCAAGAATTATTATGGGTTGTACAACAGCGCATCAAACACTTATAGCGCAGTTGCATCAAACTACACATGGTATTTGGCACAACCCACATTTGGCACAGTCAATAAACTTGCATACATAAACCGCACAGGCAGAAAGTTCAGCTTTGGTACTGCACCAGCGGGATATGCATCATCGACTGCGGCTTATGTGCCTACATCCACATTTGACAATTCGCTTTGGTCTGCTTTGCCTGATGGCACAAACTACATTGACCTTGATATTCGTACTGGTCAACTTACGCGCACAGGCACGACCACTGTTGGCTCTGGACAAATTTCCATTACCAATAATCCTGATGGAACAATGGTCGGCTCTCTTGCTCAGTTTTTGAATTTTGGCGGTGCGTCAACTTACACAAGTTCAGTTGCTCAGTTAACGATTGATATTTATGGGCGTGTGGTTGGAGTTATCACGCCTGACAATTTTTATTACACATCAGAAGATTTCACCGCAACTGCTGGTCAAACAGTTTTCACTCCTGCGGCTCGACAAGCTGGATACATCACTGGTCAAGATTTAGTATTCCGAAATGGTTTGTTGTTGGACACAACTGAATACACTGAATCAAGCACAACAGTGACCATGAACACTGCTTGCGTGGTTGGAGAATTTGTTGCGATTGTATCTATGCGTTCTGTGGCGGCATCTATTACTTATGAAGATTTGGGTATTTTGTATTCCAGCGGGACAGGAACGACAACAATGACCTACACTAATCTGCCTCATGCGACTGTTCAAGTCGGTGACAAGATTACATTTACAAACACTGGTACACCAACGCAATACACGGTTTCAAGCATTAATTACACAACCAAGCAGATTGTGT
>RFYV01000146.1 GCA_009921265.1 Betaproteobacteria bacterium
GCGCGAAGTTTGGTGACATCGCGAACCGCATCGCCGATTTTTTGAACCCATGACTCGTCGGAGTTGTTGGCTTCAATCATCAGTGTCATTTCATCGTTGGCCATTTCGCCACTCACCACAAGCCTTGCTTTTTGAATATCAGAAAACCGTTTGACCACTTGAGCGACTTGACCTGGATGCACAAACATGCCGCGCACCTTGGTAGTTTGATCGGCGCGACCCATCCAACCTTTGATGCGTGCGTTGGTTCGGCCTGTGGGACATTGACCCGTGAGCACAGCAGACAAGTCGCCTGTTCCAAATCGAATCAATGGGTAATCGGGGTTGAGCGTGGTGATGACCAACTCACCCACTTCACCAGGTGCCACAGGGTCGCCCGTGCCTGGTCGAACAATTTCAACAATCACACCTTCATCTAATACGAGGCCTTCGCGAGATGAAGTTTCGTATGCAATCAATCCCACATCGGCTGTAGCAAAACATTGATAGGCATCAATGCCGCGCTCTGTGAGCCAGTCGCGCAAAGATGGTGTAAAGGCTTCGCCACCCACCATTGCTTTTTTGACGCAGGCAAGAGGCACACCCATCTCAATGGATTTTTCGACAATGATTTTTAAAAAACTGGGGGTTCCGATGTAGCCAGCAGGCTGCAACTCGGCCATGGCCAACACTTGTTGTTCGGTTTGCCCCGTACCACCAGGAAAAACAGTGCATCCCAATGCGTGCGCACCGCTTTCCATCATGAATGCGCCAGGTGTGAAGTGGTAATTGAAACAATTGTGAATCAATTCGCCCGATCGAAAACCTGCGGCATAAATAGCACGTGCGAGTCGCCAATAATCTGATCGTGCAGCATCGGGCTCATAAATAGTTCCAGGACTTGCAAACACATGCGGCATGGACTTGCCATATCGAATTGCAGAAAAACCACCAAATACATCAGTTGCGCGTTGGACTTTTTGACGCGCCAACAATTCGTGTTTGCGTGTGACAGGTAATTTAGATAAAGCTTGCCTGTTATTAATGCTACTGGCGTCAACTCCTTCTAACAATTGCTTAAACGCTGTTGTGTATTTTTGTGCATTTGCAATTTGCAAAGGAAGCGCAGCCATCTGCTCGGCTTCGCGTTGATCGGTCGAACGCGTTTCGAGTTGATCGTAAAAATGACTCATGAAAATTCCAGTAAATCTGTAACAGCAAAGTTTTTTTAAATCGTCAAGCCAACCAACGCTTGCGACGCTTGTAACTTTTCACATCCTTGAAACTCTTGCGCTCGCCGCCACCCATGCCTAAATAAAATTCTTTAACGTCTTCATTGTTGGCGAGTTCTTTGGCTTGTCCATCCATCACAATGCGACCCGACTCCATGATGTAGCCGTAGTCTGCATATTTGAGCGCCATATTGGTATTTTGTTCGGCTAGAAGGAAGGTTACTTTTTCTTTATCGTTGAGATCTTTGACAATATTAAAAACTTCTTCAACAATTTGTGGCGCCAATCCCATAGAGGGCTCATCCAACAACACCATGCTGGGGTTGGCCATGAGTGCTCGGCCAATGGCGCACATTTGTTGCTCGCCACCCGATGTGTACGCCGCTTGTGAAGTGCGTCTTGTTTTGAGACGCGGAAAATAGTTGTAAACCTTTTCTAAGTTAGCAGCAATTTCGCCTTTGTCTTTGCGCGTGTATGAACCCGTTAATAAGTTTTCTTCGATGGTGAGGTGAGCAAAACAATGTCTGCCCTCCATCACTTGGACCACACCGCGTTGCACCAAATCAGAGGGTGATAAATTTTCGATGCGCTCACCACGCAACTCGATGCTACCTTTTGTAACTTCACCACGCTCGCCTTTGAGTAAATTGGAAACTGCGCGCAGGGTGGTAGTTTTGCCCGCACCATTGCCGCCCAAAATAGCCACGATACTACCTTGAAGCACTTGCAAGGAAACGCCTTTGAGCACCAAGATCACATGGTTGTAAATCACTTCAATGCCATTGACATTGAGAACAATGTTTTGCGAATTCATATCGACTTTCGATTAAGACCAACACCGAATATGGCACGCCACACTCGATGTTGGTGGCTCGTGAGAACCACCAACAGCACGGCTTATTGAATAAACAAATTTCCGTGCACTGTCACCTCAAGATTGGCAATCGGCAGGTGTGCGACGTGTGATTTTTTTCTCAGCGGCGTATTTTTCTGCAAATTGTTTGACTAATGGTTTGATGATGGATTCATCGGCCTCAATCCAGTCGGAGCTGTAGTTCCACTTTTTGCCATCCCATGTGTGCATGCGTGCAGAACGCGAGCCTTCATGGTCAACACAAGTAGTACTCAAAGGTCGCATGACTGTGTTGAGTTTGAGTACGCTTAAACGTTTTGCATCGATTGACAAGTTTTCAAGTCCCCAACGAATTTGATCGCCGTTCATGACTTTGCCTTTTCCAAAACGCTCTTGTGCGCGACGCACAGCCTCTACACCCATCGCAGCACTGACCATGCCTCGGTTGTACAAAACAGAACCGACTTCATCAATCGGTCCAGTGCCTTGTTTTTTATCGTGCACGAACTTTTTGATGTCAACCAATACAGGGCCACCTTCGCCAGTTGCAACGAGTCCGTTGTAGCCTTTGGCGCCATCACCAATGTCTTTGACATCGGGCTCACCGGCAGACCACCACACGCCGTACATTTTTTCGCGCGGATAACCTGTTGCTACGGCTTCTTTGAGTGCCGCAGAATTCATCACGCCCCACCCCCACAAGAGAACATAGTCGGGGCGGTTTTGACGAATTTGCAACCATGTGGCTTTTTGTTCAATGCCAGGCGCTGTAACAGGAAGCAATGTGAGCTCAAAGCCTTGCATTTTGGAGCGCTCTTGCAACAAAGGAATCGGCTCTTTGCCATAAGGACTGTCGTGATAGACCAATGCAATTTTTTTACCTTTGATGTTGCCACCTTCTTTTTTGGTGATGTACTGCATGATGATGTCAGCACCCGACCAATAAGTTCCCATCAATGGAAAATTCCATTTAAAAATACCACCATCGCTGGATTCAGAACGGCCATAGCCTGCAGTAATCAATGGATTTTTATCGCCTGGCGCTTTTTCAGTCAATGCAAACGTAATGCCAGTTGAAAGCGGTTGAAAAATAGCACCTTGTGCATTTCCCTTCAGGCGCTCATAACACTCCACACCACGCGCTGTGTCATAGGCGGTATCGCACTCTTCAAATGCAATCTTCACACCATTGATACCACCGTCACGCGCATTGATGAGTTTGAGGTAATCCACAA
>RFYV01000147.1 GCA_009921265.1 Betaproteobacteria bacterium
GCGCGGTGATTGCCCTGTCAATGTTTTTGGAAAGATACAAACCCAATACCATTCTTTATTGAGTGAGGTTGGCGAAAGAGTTTGGCGAAAAGGTGGCGAAGGTATCTTAATAAAAGTCATAGCTTGAAACTGGACGCTCCTATGATTTTGTCAGTTAAAAATGTGTGTCAAACTTTTGGAGGTCTACGGGCTTTGCAAGATGTCAGCCTGCAGATGAAAACTGGTGAAATTCTTGGTGTAATTGGTCCTAATGGTGCAGGAAAGAGCACTTTGTTTGGAACGATATCAGGGGAAATTTCACGGCAACGGGGTGAGATTTATTTTCAAGGTAAATCCATATCCGATTGGGCTATGAATAAAATTGCAAAAGCAGGTCTGGTAAAAACTTTTCAAACTTCTCGCCCTTTTGCCTCCATGACTTTTCAAGACAATGTCGCCATCGGCGCACTTGCACAAGGTTTTTCAATTGAAAAAGCGAGACTTCATTCCATTGATTGCTTGGAGCGGGTTGGTTTAGGTAATCAATTTGCTTCACCCGCTTTTGGTGCAAGCACAGGACAGAGAAAAAGACTTGAAATCGCAAGAGCGCTGGCAACAAACCCACAACTGCTACTTCTGGATGAGCCTTTTGGTGGTGTGGATATCGCAGCGGTTGATTCGCTCATCAACTTAATTAAAAGTCTGCGCAAACAAGGCTTGTCAATTCTTCTGATTGAACACAACATTGCAGCTGTAACAAAGCTTGTTGATCGTTTAATTGCGATGCATTTAGGGAAAGTGATTGCTCAAGGTAGTGCGCAAGATGTTACGACTAATCGTTTGGTTGTGGCTGCCTATATGGGTGTTGAATCGGAGCATTCAATTGCTTGATGTCCGATCTCTGTCGACTGGTTATCAAGGCACACAAATTTTGTGGGATGTGTCAATTCATATTAATCAGGCAGAAATTGTTTCCTTATTAGGTCCCAACGGTTCTGGTAAAAGCACCTTGATGAATAGTATTTCTGGGTTAGTCAAACCTTGGGCCGGCGATATATTTTTTGAAAAACAATGCTTAACCGAAATGGCCGCTCACCAGCGACTAGGAAAAGCCATCTCGCATGTTTTAGAAAGGCACAGGCTGTTTCCTTACATGTCTGTTTTAGAAAATCTTGAGCTCGGATGCGGGCCAAATGCCACTAAACAATGGGTGGTTGATGCACTAGAAAGAGCTTATCACTTGTTTCCTCGCTTAAAGGATAGACGTAAACAAATCGCTAATACATTATCTGGTGGTGAGCAGCAAATGTGCGCTATTGCAAGAGGTCTCATGAGTAAACCACGTTTGTTATTGGTTGATGAGCCCTTTATAGGACTTTCACCCAATATGTGTACAGAGGTTCTAAAAGCGCTCGAGCGTGTTAACGCCTCTGGCGTTGCCATTCTTTTGATTGAGCAAAATGTTCAACGGTCACTTGAAATTAGCCAACGCGCCTATGTTCTTAGAGATGGATCCATTGCACTTGAAGATCATGCTAAAAACCTCATCGGTAATGGACGCGTTGAGCAAATTTTTTTTGGTGTTAATCACAACCATTAACACCCTTGAGTTATGGATACAATTATTAATAAATGAATCTATGAAAGAATTTTGATGCAGTTGATGAAAATTAAACAGCCAGGGGGGAATTTAAAAAAAAGAAGCGCCATTAGGGATGAAGTAAATAGCAATGAAAGCCTTGTCTTTTCTGAATATGCAAAAACCATAAACGTTGGCTCATTAATTCGTAAAACTCGAAAAGAGTTAGGTTTTTCGCTTCAAAAAGTTGCTGACCGAAGTGGGCTCTCTGTTAGTTTTGTGAGCCAAGCTGAAAGAGGCATTTTGCCACCGTCGGTCAGTTCGTTAAAAAAAATAGCAACCGCACTAGAGATTCCTGCTGGTATGCTGATGTTTAATTCTGGCGACAACAGTGGTCCAACAATGGTATCCGTGATTCGACGCAATGACAGAAAAAAAATTGTATTACCGCAATCGAATGCACACTATGAATTAATAACACCCGATATGCGTAGGCGGGCATCAATGCTTAGTTTGACGGCAGATGCAGGCGCCCAAAGTGGTCCTGCACTTTCTCATTACGGTGAGGATTGCGTCGTAGTTTTGCAAGGAACGCTAGATATACAGGTAGGTGATGTATGGCATAAGCTCAAGCGAGGTGATAGTATTTACTTCAACAGTGAAGTCCCCCATCGTTGGCAAAACTCCACGAAATCTAAATCGATTGCCCTGTGGATGAGCACACCGCCATCTTTTTAAATCGATCTTTTCACACAAAACTGAATGGGTAACTGTATGAGCAATTCTGAAATTTTTGAAGCTGGAAATTATCGTTACATGCCAGGTGTAATGCAGTACTCTGGCGGAGTTGTTGCAATGCCTGGATACACAATTGAACGCCGGACCTTTAGGAGAGTTGTTGAATTAGATGAGGGATTTGTAAAAATTGCAAAATATCTCACGCAAATTGGCCGCCCATTGACTTCATTTTGCGCATGCGAATTAAGGTCGCCAGCTCCTTTTGATGAGCTTGGTTTTGAACAGTTCAACCGTCACTATATTATTCCATTAACGCAGTGGGGAATTTTTCAAGCAGGCGTCAATCCAGTTGCGAGAACCAATGTTTGTCCTGCTTTTATGCCGCCAACAATGCCTGGGTTTTATGCTTTTTCTTACACTGTTCCGACGCAGTTGCTAAACTCTCAAACCTTTATAGTAGCCGGTAGTGGAGAAGTTCCTGAGGGCAAGGGAAACTACCGCGATCACATCATCTCTCCAAGTGATGTTTCTCCTGCTGGTATGAAGTCAAAAGCCAATTGGGTATTAACGGAGATGGAACGTCGAATGCAATCTCTCGGGGTTAATTGGTCTGATATGACGTCCACGCAGGTCTATTCCGTTAGAGATATTCATCCAGTCATGGAAACTGAGTTGGTCAAAAGAGGTGCTGCAACAATGGGCCTAAACTGGCAATGGGCTAGACCGCCAGTGGTTGGACTTGATTTTGAGATGGACGTAAGGGGCATTATTCAAGAACATTTAATTGATTAATGGAATTTTAGGTAAATTTGAATCAAGTGCAATTGCTTAAGTTTAGATTTTTTACAAAATCTAGTTCAAACCCCTCGCCTAGCGCTTAACTTTTGCCTTTTTCGATTCGAGCCCCAGGCCTAGCGTCTAACTTTTCACGTGCAAAATGACAGCGCTGACAGTAAAAACTACGAAAGTGCTGGAAAAATTGTAATTTACAATTTTT
>RFYV01000148.1 GCA_009921265.1 Betaproteobacteria bacterium
CAATACTACACACTTCGTCCTTATCCAAGTAGCCTTCAAAGCCTTTTTCTATCGCTTCTTCCGTATCCTCCGCTTCAAAATCGTCCACCTTAAGCTGCGTTATTTTATCATAATCCAGAATGACTTGAAACGCACTTGTCCCAAAATACCCTTCTTGGCCGCACATGACATTGGCCGACACCCCCCGCATCGTATCGAGCTCCGCGTGGCGCGCCGCATTCAAGAACATTTCCGGCGTCTCTTCAAAAGACGCTTTAGCAATCGGCCCAATATTGTCATTGTTAATGCCGTGGCGAAAGATAGACACCATATCATCATTACATGTCATGCGGTCGCACAGCATGCCGAGATGGTGGTAATTAATGTACGTGCTGTCGAATTCAATGACTTCTGTTATTTCATTCAAAATGGATTGCCGGGCCGCTTCAATTCCCAAGACCCGATAGATTTCCTGGATATCATTGGTATACGTCCGGGTCACATCAATATCCGTCAGGCTCAAGAGATGCATGAGATTGGTCCCCACCGTATCTAGCACCCAGGTTTCTTTTTTCGTAAAACTGCCATCTTCCATGACCAAACTATCGATGATTTTGCGCGGATTCACTTTCTTAATATTTTTAATCCCACGCAACACTAATTTATCCAGCAAAGCTTCTTGGAAATTTTTCAGTAAATAGATTTCGTCGGATTGGTCGAGGGAAGCTTTTTTGCTCGACCCCAAAGCTTTATTTAAGCGCAAGCGAAACACGAGATTATCGCTATTGTAGTCCGAGAAAGTACATGAAACTTGGTCGCTATAAGTGTTTGTAATCGCAAAATGGACATCGTCCATCGTAATGTTGCGGTCTAACATTTCTTCCATGTTCATCGTCATGCGAATAACCCATTTGGATTTGTCCGCATCGTTGCTCTGGCTTTCTTCGGCGCCACTACATTCGTCTATCATTTTTTCAAATTCATTGTAGGTTTGCATGAGATGGTCGTCCTCGTTTTTTTCCGCATTCGGCGGCGCAAAGCAGATTTTAATCGCGGCCACAATCACGCGCAGCTGGGTATGCTCGAGTTTATTCACCATCCGTTTCGCATTTTCTTGGACACATTCTTCGTTTTTGTGCAGATACACCGTACATGACGGGTTTTTGGGATTTTCCGAGAGTGAGATGATTTCTTCAATACGCGGCAAACCGCGGGTCACATTCGATTTGCTAGCCACCCCCGCAAAATGAAAGGTATTCAGTGTCATTTGCGTGGTCGGTTCTCCAATCGATTGCGCGGCAATCATGCCCACCATTTCACCCGGTGCAATAATCGCCTTTTTATAGGTCATGACAATATGCTCGATGAGAATCAGCAAGGCCTTGCGGTTAAAGCGCTTGACCATCAGCAGTTCTTTCGGCGTCAGGTAATAATAGTACAAGGTTTTAAATAAAGCGTTGGGCGGGCAATAGTGAATAGCCATTAAGCGACTGTAGCCTTCGTCAATTATTTCGTAAGCTTCGAAGGGTGTGATATCCACGAGTGAATTGACATTGATAAATTGCTGGCCGTGAATATTGTTAATAATATGGATAAACGACACGGGCATATTCACGTTCTTATTGTCGCGGTAGCCAAAGACATTCATCGCCAAGCCACTGCGCGCTTGAATCGCCAAGTCAATCAACTCCTTGGACCGTTTCGCCAAATCATTGCTTTGTTTCGCCAAGCGTTTGATGGTCGGCTTGGTAAAGGACGCGACATACACATCGTCGGCTTTGGTTTTTACACCGGCGGTCGAGACGACCGGCATTTGGTAGTGATTGTAGATTTCTTCCAACGACATTTGGACCAGCGGCAACGGCTGCGATTCGACCTTGACGGGGTCAAAACCATCATCTCCATACGAGAACTGAATAATTTTGTTCTTGTTGTTGCGCACCGTCATATCGTATTCGACCTTCAAATCTTCCAAACCTTTAATCAAGCGGCGCTGAATATAACCGGTTTGCGAGGTTTTCACGGCTGTATCAATAATACCGATGCGGCCACCCATGGCGTGAAAGAACAGCTCCGCCGGTGTCAAACCGGAGATAAAGGAGTTTTCGACAAACCCGCGCGCCGTTGGCGAATCATCGAATTTCGTGAAATGCGGCAGCGTGCGGTTCTCAAAGCCATACGGTATGCGTTTGTTGTCCACATTCTGTTGCCCGAGACACGAAATCATCTGCGAAATATTGAGGTCGCTCCCTTTGGAACCGGCATTGACCATAATGACAAACCGATTCTCTTTGTTCAAACTTTCGCGGCCAATTTTGCCCGCGTCATTGACGGCTTTACTCAAAATATTATTGACCTGTATTTCAAACTCTTGTTCATCTGTGCGGCCAGATTTATTCTCAAAGATGCCCAAGTGTGTTTGGTCAATCAAGGTCTTGACTTCCATCTTCTTTTTCACAATAATATCGGAAATCGCGTCATTGGTCGCTTTATTCGCAATCAAATCGCTGACACCGACACTGTAGCCGCTCGTTTTCATGTATTCCGTGACAATGTTCTGTAAATTATCCACGAAATCTATCGCTTCCCTGTTGCCGTAATCATTACAGATGCGATGAATCAGCCCGTTGGTGCCATCGCCGAGCACCCCTTTCTCCAGCTGCCCACGCACATACTTTCCATTGACGATTTCCAAGACATTGTTGGACGTTTTGTATTCTTCCTTGTCGCCAAAGCGCTTGGTTTTGTAGCGCAGGGTAAAGGGCGGCAGGATTTGCGAGAGGATATTAAAATTCGAGATATGTTTTTTCGGTAGTTTATCCACATCGACTTTGTTGTAGGCCATCAATAAATTCATCGCCTCGCGCGCGTTGAATGTCGTATTTTCGCGGGTGAATCGGTAAGACCCGAGGAGGGAATCTTGGAAAATACCAATGATGGACTTGTTGTTGGCGGGACTAATAATTTGCCAAGGCACCGCCGCCAAATGGCGGAGCTCGGACTCACTTTCTATATCTTGTGGCATATGTAAATTCATCTCATCTCCCAATGAGCACCCTCTAGCTTTCACTAAAGGCCAGACTGTATCTTAAGCAAACTCAGGCTGATTAGACCTTCCTTGTTCACCAACATCCGTTCAGTCGTTGAAGGGCTACCATTTCCTATCATAGCGGATTTAGGTAGTCGCACTGCGGATTGCCCAATCCCTAACATTGTTACCATTGGGTACGGCTATTAACCGTGTTCCCCTTTACAATTTCTCATAAAGGGTGGTAGTTAGGGCTCTCAGGG
>RFYV01000149.1 GCA_009921265.1 Betaproteobacteria bacterium
ACATTGAGCGCCACAGACCCCGCGTTTACCGAAGAGCACTGCTACAAGCCCAACAGCCCTTACAGCGCATCCAAGGCCGCGAGCGATCACTTGGTGCGTGCGTGGCACCACACCTACAACCTGCCCGTTTTAACAACCAACTGCAGCAACAACTACGGCCCCTTTCACTTTCCAGAAAAACTCATCCCCTTGGTGATCTCGCGTGCGTTAGCAGGTGAGGCGCTTCCTATCTATGGCGATGGCAAGCAGGTGCGCGACTGGTTGTACGTGGTCGATCACTGCAAGGCGATCATGCAGGTGCTGGCTAAAGGAAGATTGGGCGAGTGCTACAACATTGGTGGCTGGAACGAGAAAACCAACCTTGAGGTGGTGCACACGCTTTGCGAGATGTTGGATAAGGTCAAGCCAAAAGCAAAATCCTACAAAGATCAAATCACGTTTGTTAAAGACAGGCCAGGGCACGACAGGCGCTACGCGATGGATGCGAGAAAAATAGAAAAAGAATTGGGCTGGAAGCCCGAAGAAACGTTTGAATCCGGTATTCAAAAAACAGTCGACTGGTATTTAAATAACGCGAAGTGGGTAGAGGACGTGACCAGTGGCAACTATAAAAACTGGGTAGCGACTCAGTACGGCGGTTAAATGAAAGTTTTGTTGCTCGGTGCCAATGGTCAGTTGGGGTACGAGTTGGCCAAGCAACTGCCTCAGGTGCCTCAGGTGTTGGCTCTTGATAGGAGCCAATGTGATTTAGCAAGTGATCAATTTAAAGATCGGCTCAATCTTCACGTCAAAGAATTCAAACCCGACTTTATTATCAATGCCGCCGCGTACACAGCGGTTGATAAAGCCGAGCAGGACCAAACACTTACGCATCAAGTCAACGCAACAGCGCCGAGCATGATCGCTCAAATAGCAAGCGCACACAACATTGCATTGAT
Source organism: Betaproteobacteria bacterium (assembly GCA_009921265.1). Classification (GTDB taxonomy): domain Bacteria; phylum Pseudomonadota; class Gammaproteobacteria; order Burkholderiales; family Burkholderiaceae_C; genus Limnohabitans. Next base: position 939 of record RFYV01000149.1, read on the forward strand.
TCACTACTCCACCGACTACGTGTTTGATGGAGAGGGCGATCAACCGTGGAGCGAAGACAGCCCAACCAACCCTCAATCGGTGTACGGGCAGACCAAGTGCGCGGGCGAAGAGTTGATCAGACAAAATACTACTAATCACATCATCCTAAGGACGAGTTGGGTGGTGGGTGCGCACGGCAACAATTTTTTAAAAACAATGCTAAGACTCGCATCCGAGCGCGACACACTCAGAGTCGTATCGGATCAGGTGGGTGTGCCAACTTCTGTTGAATTGCTTGCTCAAATCACCATGCAGTTTTTAAAACTCTGCACGCAAAAAGATACAACGCAAAAAGATACAAACCCCAACATCTGGGGCACCTACCATGTGGCGCCAAGCGGTTACACCAACTGGCACGCGTACGCAACGCACGTCATCCAGCTTGCGAGCAAGCTCGGTATGCCACTCAAGTGCACGCCAGAGAACATTGTTGCCATCTCCTCCAGCGAGTACCCACTGCCCGCTAAGCGTCCACTCAATTCAAGGCTTAACACCGTTAAACTTGAGCGACTGTTGGGTACACCTTTGCCACTGTGGCAGACGGGCGTTGACGACATCATTCATTCATTGGTTCATCGGAGTAAGACATGAGCGTGCAGCGTAGGGGCATTATTTTGGCTGGAGGCTCTGGTACGCGTTTGTATCCCGTCACGCAAGCTGTCTCCAAGCAGCTCATGCCCATCTACGACAAGCCGATGATCTACTATCCGCTTAGCACCCTGATGCTAAGCGGCACCAAGGACGTGCTCATCATCTCCACACCGCAAGACACCCCAAGGTTTACCGAGCTCCTCAAAGACGGCAGCCAGTGGGGCATGAACATCAGCTACGCCGTGCAACCCAGTCCCGATGGTTTAGCTCAAGCATTCATCATCGGTAAAAATTTTGTGGGCAATGGCCACAGCGCATTGGTGCTTGGCGACAATATTTTTTATGGCCACGACCTGGTCAAGCTCTTAAACAGTGCCAACGACAAAACCTCAGGTGCTAGCGTGTTTGCGTACCACGTGACGGACCCCGAGAGGTACGGCGTGGTTGAGTTTGATGAATCTAAGCGCGCCATTAGCATTGAAGAAAAACCAAGCAACCCAAAATCCAACTATGCGGTCACGGGCCTGTATTTTTATGACACCCAGGTGTGCGACATCGCTGCGTCGATCAAGCCCTCAGCAAGGGGGGAGCTCGAGATCACTGATGTCAACCGCGTGTACCTACAAAACAAACAACTCAACGTGGAGATGATGGGCCGAGGCTTTGCGTGGCTTGACACGGGAACGCACGACAGCTTGATTGAGGCGGCGAGTTTTATTGCAACTCTTCAAAAGCGGCAGGGGATGATGGTGGCGTGCCCTGAAGAGATTGCGTACTTCCAACAATGGATTGATAAGGGTGACATACAAAAACTTGCCGAGCCATTAAAAAAGAACGAATATGGTCAGTACCTCTTAAGACTCATTGCATAAAAAAATTAACAACTTAATAGATTAAATAGACATGGCCTATAAAGTAACACCCACAGCGATCAAAGATGTTTTACTGCTCGAGCCCCAAGTGTTTGGAGACGACAGGGGATTTTTCTTTGAGAGCTTTAACGCCAAAGATTTTAAAAAAGCAACAGGGCTTGATGTGGAGTTTGTTCAGGATAACCACAGCAAGTCTGCAAGAAATGTTTTGAGAGGTTTGCACTACCAAATCCAGCACCCCCAGGGAAAGCTCGTGCGCGTGACTCAAGGTGAGGTGTGGGACGTGGCGGTGGACATTCGCAAATCCTCTCCAACATTTGGAAAATGGGTAGGGGAGCATTTGAGCGCAGACAACAAGCGACAACTGTGGGTACCACCAGGATTTGCCCACGGTTTTGTGGTGCTAAGCGATACGGCAGAATTTTTGTATAAAACCACTGATTACTACTACCCCGAGCACGAGAGGAGTCTCAGGTGGGACGATCCGCAGTTGGGCATTGACTGGAAAATTACTGGGACGCCGATGTTGGCGAAGAAAGATAAAGAAGCACCTGTATTGGAGGGTGCGCAGTTATTTGGTTGAGTTATGGAAAATTCAATTTTAAATATAGCGAATATTCATTTTTAAGTCGATGCTGTGAATTGCGCTTTTGGCGTGTTGTTAGTTTATAGATGCCGCGCTCAAAGTCTAAGTGCAACAATTTTCGA
>RFYV01000150.1 GCA_009921265.1 Betaproteobacteria bacterium
ACATTTTCAATGGTGAAGAATGGAAATGTCAAAACGCCATTTTCCAAAGGCTTGCGAGCTAACTTATTGGGATCGGCTATGTTCATCAAATCGATGTAGCCAATCTTGCGAGCAACACCGCCCACATTGGCTTCAGTCAACTCAATTTTATAAACCCGTTTGAATTTCGGAAGATCGTGGAAGCAATCTGTTCGCTTTTGGTTTTCAGGGCATGCATCAGCTTTGGTGCCTTCACCATTGTCACGCTCAATGACCAAGCCAGTCGTCTGATCTATCATGTTGAAGTCACCAATAGCATGATGGTTTGCTTCTAGCACGTATTTCCAATGTCGACCTGTCCATTTTTCAGAAGCAACATCAAACTCTAAAACACGAAGATATTGTTTTCCATCAATATTTTCAAAGCTCTTGGTCGAGTCATTCCAAACAGGTCCTTCTAACAATGGGTACAACTTGCGTCCATCTTTTGAAGACGCCATGCCTTCAAAACCCTTAGAACGGCGCACTTCAAATTTAGTGCTATCAACTGGTGAACCGGGCATTGTGACGGAAGGATGGTCTGGCGATCTAACGACTTTGCCGTCAACAACTGTTTCGTAAACGGCAAGAACTTTTCCCTTCAAATCTGTTTTGATCAGAAATGGGCCAAATTCATCGCCAATCCAAATATTTTGTCCAATGATTTGAAAACTTTCAGTGTCAAAATCTGAACCAGTCAAATAACGTGGATTGGTACCCTCGTGAACGATCCGAAATGGCACTCTCTTGTCTGGGTCGTGTAAGAACACAGTAGCAAGTTGTTTGAACTGCCCAGTTTTAAAGTCAATGCTGTAGTGATTCAAATACAGCATGAAATCTGGTGAATTGGCTTTTGATCCAGCACCGTTGTCGGTCAATACCCAGAAAGTACCATCAGGCATTCTTTGAATGCCTGAATGACCTTGCAAGGGTTGACCATCGAATGGGAGAAACACCCCTGTAGGACGGCCTGCAGACAAGCCCTCTACAGAGCCTAATTTTTCAACCCTTTGGCCAGTCGTGAATTTGCCACTGTGTTTCAAATCTGCAGGGGCATCCGAAGGTGCAGGAATAAGTGACATTGCTGGCAAAACAGCATGTCCGGCCAAAGTAGCTGGATAGACTCCTTGTGCTTGTGCGCTGATACAGCCCGCACAGGCAACAATGGTCATTGCACTTGCAAAACTCTTGATAGAAATCGACACATTAATCCTTTCGAGGAATCATTAAAAAAATTCACGCCTTTCGGCATCTCATTCTTGAATCCTTAGATGTCAATTCTGTGTATGAAAAATGTCATTTTTTAAATTGGCTGTGATTTCATTTTGGGGTTAATTGACTGTGCGACCTAAGTCATACATTTGACATAAAGAATTTCTACGATCCTTAATCAAAGGAAAACTATGATTCAACTCAAAAGTCTAATTGCTGCTCTCTCCTTGGGTCTTGCCGCTCTTGGTGCACAAGCGCAAGCATGGAAAGAAAAGTACCCTGAACTCGTCTATGCAAATGTTATTGGCGCACAAGGCGACCAATTGAACGATAGGTTCAGTGACTTGTTGTCTTATCTTTCTACTGAATTAGGCGTTCCTGTGAAAATGAGGAACTTTCCAAATTACACAGCACTGATTGAAGCCCATAGAAATGGAGAAGTACATTTCGCTAGTTTTGGCGCTTCGTCGTATGCGACAGCAAGAACAACAGGTGTAAAGACTACGCCGTTTGCAAATGTGGTTGCTAACGGATCCACTGGCTACTACTCTGTGTTTTTCGTAAAGTCAAGTTCACCGTATAAGTCAATCGAAGACTTAAAGGGCAAATCTATTGGTTTGGTAGACCCTCAATCTCAGTCAGGAAATATAGCGCCTCGATTTGTTTTAAATAAATTAAATATCAAACCGGAAGAATTTTTCAACAAAATTACATACGCCGGGAGTCATGAAAAAGCTGTGCTTGCCTTAAACAATGGCGAAGTTGAAGTGATCGCAAACGCTTGGTTTAACGAAAATTCATCTTTTCTAAATACTATGGCTAACTCAGGACTTGTAAAAAAAGATGACTTCCGAATTATTCTAAAGTCAGACATATTGGTGAACGGTCCAATTGCTTACTTGGACAGCTTGCCTGAAGAATTGAAATCAAAAATAACTAAAACTTGGCTAGATGCGCCAATTAAAGGCAAAGCAGCATGGGACAAATCCAACATTGGTCAGTCTCTGCAAGCCGTTAATCACTCAGCTTATCTTCCCGTCATTGAACTAAACACTTTCGTTGAGTCGCTTAAGAAGTAATTCGCAAATATCAAGTACATCGAAATGCGTGATTCAAACATTGTTTTGATCATTGGTAGTGCACCCAATGTCACTGAAATTAAAGATTGGGATCTCTCGTTTTTCACAAGCTGTGTCGCAATCAACAATGCATGGCAAGTTACACCCGACTGGAACTATCTTATATTTCCAGAAGATTTCCCAATTGATCGCCGTCCTCATTTGCCAGTTGACACCCACCGACAATTAATTACAGCAAATGAATTTGTTCTTCACCAGAATAATTTTGGTGGCTTCATTTATGCAGGCGGAACGATGGCTTTTACTGCTGGGTATTGGGCACTTGGAGCACTCAAGCCTGACATCATTGCCTATGTAGGGTGTGACATGGTCTACTCTGCCGAAAATGGAAAGTCTAGCCATTTCTATGGAAATGGCACTGCAGATCCCTTGCGAAATGACATGACGCTTCAATCTTTAGAGGCAAAATCAAATAGGTTGATGGCACTTGCAAACAAGCAAAATTGTGCCGTCTTAAACATGTCATCTTTGCCAGAATCTAGGTTGACATTTCCTCGTCTAGGAAACTCTGACTTTCAACGATCTTTTAGCCATGAAAAATTACTAGCCAATCAAAATCATTTAGTAAATCAACATAAGGTAGGCATGGCACTTGCAGCTGAAAAGAATTTAGGCTATCTCGTTCCTTCTGGCCGCTATTGGGAAACAATCAAAAGCTTCGATCCCGTCAAGCTTCGTATGATCGATGACATCTGGATTGATACCTTCAAACAAATTGAATTCTCTCAATTCAATTAGAAAAGTGTTCCGTAATGAA
>RFYV01000016.1 GCA_009921265.1 Betaproteobacteria bacterium
GAAAAGATTTTGACGTTTTGTTGAATGACGCTTTGATCAACTCCTTTGATCTTCCAAAGGTAGTAGGTGTGGATAAGGGGCGCGAGCAATATCACAGAAAATTCGACAATGAGTTCGATGTGTTCTTCAGTCTTTTTTCTCCTTAAGGGGATCAAATTTTTGCGGGTGAAGCTGATTAACTTTATGTTACAGGACGATTAGCCCTTGATATTTGGGCTTGTAATATAGATAATTGGCAGTAATTTAGTTGCATGGGAATATGTGAATAAACTAATTTCTATGATCCCTACAAAATAATTGACATTTACCCAATAATCAAATCAAACACCCATGTCACACCTCCAAACCCTCCTCAACACTTGGCCCAAACGCCTTGCATCAACCCCCGCAGGTGATATGTCTTATCGTCTATCGGGTGCGATAGGTGCAAGTCATACGCTGGTGTTGCTCCATGGTATTGGCTCTGCTTCTGGGAGTTGGTTGAAGCAACTCGCAGCAGCGCAACAATCTCCTGATGTGTGTGTGATTGCGTGGGACGCGCCAGGCTACGCGCAAAGTGCGCCTGTGGGGCAAGACAGGCCGAATGCAACTGAGTATGCAAATCGTTTGCTGATGTTGTTGCAATCTCTCAAGATTTATTCAAAAATAACTTTGGTTGGGCATTCGCTAGGAACCATTGTGGCTTCGCGTTTTGCTTTGCTTAATGCTGAGCGCGTCAAGCAATTAATTTTATTGGCGCCTGCGCAAGGTTTTGCCAATGCAACGCAAGAGGTCAGAGAAAAAAGTTTAAATCAACGACTTGATGCGCTCAAGCTTTTGGGCCCAGCGGGTATGGCACAAAAACGAAGCCCCGCAATGTTGACGCCCGATGTGTCGCCCGATTTGATGGCGTATGTTCAAGAACTGATGTCTGCGGTGATTCCATCGGGTTATACCCAAGCCGCTTATTTGTTGGCTTATTCGGACTTGGCCATTGATTTGCCGCAGGTGTCTGCGCCCATCACGATTGCCAGTGGCTTGTTGGATTTGATCACGCCTGCGCAAGATTGCCAGTATTTGGCCAAGCTGGTGGGAGTGGATTGGGTCAACTTGGGCAATGTGGGCCACGCCTGTCCCTTACAGGCAGAAGGGCGGGTTAATGGACTTTTAGGGCTTAACTAGACAATTTTGACCCCAAAAGGTGTCTTTTAGGTTTAACCTATCGCCTACATAGCGATAAACAATAAGGGTTAACCCGATATTGAATTATGATTCCTGTCAATGAGTTTTCCTCATTCAATAGCTTTTATCAACCAACGAAAGGAATCCAAATGTCCATTATTAACACGCAAGTTCAGCCGTTCAAAGCACAAGCTTTTCACAATGGCAAGTTTGTCCAAGTTTCAGATGAATCTTTTAAAGGCGAGTGGTCGGTGCTGATTTTTATGCCCGCCGCATTTACTTTTAATTGCCCAACTGAAGTGGAGGACGCTGCTGACAACTACGCCGAATTTCAAAAGGCGGGTGCAGAGGTGTATATCGTGACTACCGACACGCACTTTGCCCACAAGGTTTGGCACGAGACTTCGCCAGCCGTTGGCAAAGCAAAGTTTCCATTGATCGGTGACCCAACACATCAATTGACACGTGCGTTTGGTGTACACATTGAACAAGAGGGTTTGGCTTTGCGCGGAACTTTTATCATCAATCCAGAAGGCTTCATCAAAACTGCAGAAGTTCACGACAACGCAATTGCGCGTGATGTGAAGGAAACTGTGCGCAAATTGAAGGCTGCTCAATACGTGGCTAACAACCCTGGTCAAGTTTGCCCTGCTAAGTGGAATGAAGGTGCAAAAACTTTGACTCCATCTCTTGATCTCGTTGGCAAAATTTAAGAAGAAATATCATGCTTGATTCACAAATGAAAACTCAATTGCAATCATATTTGCAAAACTTACGATTTCCTATTCGTTTGATTGCAACGCTTGACGACAGCAAAAACAGTACACAGTTAAAAGAGCTTTTGCAAGAAATCGCTCAATTGTCTGACAAAGTACATTTTGACGCTTCAGGTAACGATGCAAGAAAGCCTTCGTTTGTGATCGCTAAAGAAGGGGAGACTCGTGGCGTTCGCTTTGCGGCGATTCCATTGGGTCATGAGTTCACCTCTTTGGTGTTGGCTTTGCTTTGGACGGGTGGACACCCGCCCAAGGTGGACGGTGCTGTAATTGAACAAATTAAATCTTTAGACTCTCCAATGAAGTTTGAGGTGTATATGTCTTTGTCGTGCCATAACTGTCCTGATGTGGTGCAAGCTGCAACGTTAATGGCAATCTACAATCCCAATATTGAAACCACCGTGATTGATGGTGCGCTCAATCAAGCTGAGGTTGATGCACGCCAAGTGATGGCGGTTCCCATGGTCTACATGAATGACAAGGTGTTTGGTTCGGGCCGCATGAGCTTGGAAGAAATTGTGGGTAAGTTGGACACGCATTCTGCTGTGCGTGAAGCTGCAAAGTTAAGTACCAAAGAAGCTTTTGATATGTTGGTTGTAGGCGGTGGGCCTGCAGGCGCTGCTGCTGCTATTTATGCAGCCAGAAAAGGTATTCGTGTGGGAGTGGTTGCTGAACGCTTTGGTGGTCAAACCAATGACACGATGGCCATTGAAAATTACATTTCTGTTTTAGAAACAGATGGGCCCAGATTTGCGGCCGCTTTAGACGCGCAGGTTCGTCAATATGAAGTTGACATTATGAATTTGCAACGCGTTGAAAAAATAATTCCTGCGTCCGTAAATGGAGGCATGGTTGAGTTGCAATTGGCCAATGGCGGCACATTGAGTGCGCGCAGTGTGATTTTGTCGACGGGCGCGCGTTGGCGCAATGTGAATGTGCCTGGCGAGCAAGAATACAAAAACAAGGGCGTTGCTTATTGCCCGCATTGCGATGGGCCTCTTTTTAAAGGCAAGCATGTTGCGGTGATTGGTGGCGGCAATTCTGGCGTTGAAGCCGCTATTGATTTGGCAGGCGTCGTGTCGCACGTGACGTTGCTTGAATTTACGGATGCATTAAAGGCCGATGCGGTGTTGGTGAGTAAGCTCAAAAGTTTGAATAATGTAACGATTCATGTGAATGCGCAAACAACCGAAATTACGGGTGATAGCAAACGAGTGAATGGTTTGCGTTACAAAGATCGCGCAACGCAGCAAGATCATTTGCTTGCCCTTGAAGGTGTGTTTGTGCAGATTGGCTTGGTGCCCAACACAGAATTTTTGAAGGGCACGGTTGAGCTCAGCAAGTTTGGTGAAATTGTGGTGGATGCAAAGTGCCACACCAATGTGCCTGGCGTTTTTGCTGCGGGGGATGTGACAACTGTACCGTTTAAACAAATTGTGATTGCGGCAGGTGAGGGTGCTAAGGCGGCTCTTAGTGCGTTTGATTATTTAATTCGCATGCCTGTGGTTGAGGCTGTTGAAGAAGAGGCTGTTGTTTAAGTGAGGTTAAGGCTTAGACGCCTTAGCTTCTTCATCACGCATTTTGATTAGTTGGGCGGAGAGTTCGACTGTTTTGCCGTCGATAGAGACAACGATACCTGTGTTGGTTTGCAGGGCAAGGTCTTGAGCGGCCAGAGCTGCCCTCTCCATTGCTGCATAAGAGCATGCTAAATCTGGTTTCGATAAAGTGCGAATATCTTTTGGATTCATTTGTTGGTATATATTTAAAAGCTTGTTAAAAGCAATTAGAACTTGCCTGATAGGCTCAACAATAAAGGCATTAATTCCATCCTTCTCAATCTCTTCTAGACACACTTTGAAAGCCTCAGCATCAGTTATATACTCTTGATCCCAAACAGTTGAGTTGTTAAATTCATCAACAACCTCAAGTGTCCAATCAGAATCAGGCATAAGATAAATGTGTATTTCAATGGGTTTTTCATCTTTAGTGAATTTTTGCTAAAGAGGGAGTTGATCATATCGTTTTCATCATACATATCGCATTCTCCTTGTGTAAGAAACATAAGCTCCTAAAATTCTAGCAAAAATACATATTCCATCTGACACAAAAGTGGTGAATTTGTTATCCCTTAAGATAGCGCATTAAGTTCAATACGCGGAGTTGATATGAATTTACTAATCGCTGGTCTTGTAATTTTTTTAGGTACACATTCCGTTCGCATTTTTGCACCCTCATGGTGTGATCAAAAGCTTCAAGCTCTTGGAGAAAAAATGTTTAAGGGCATGTATACCGTTGCATCACTGGTGGGTTTTTTGTTGTTAATATACGGCTACGACCAAGCGAGACTGACGCCACAAGTGATTTGGTCGCCGCCGTTTGCTATGCGCTACGTCAATTTATTTTTAATGTGGGTGTCAATGATTTTGCTTTGCGCGGCTTTTGTAAAAAACAATGGTTTTAAAGCGCGACTGCGTCACCCCATGGTTTTGAGCGTGAAGGTTTGGGCCTTGTCGCATTTGCTTGTTAATGGCAACTTAGAAGAGATTATTTTGTTTGTTGGATTTTTGATTTGGTCGGTGCTGTGTTTTAGATCCTTGCGTCAACGCGATCGAATGGCCAACGCAAATATTGATTCTTCGATTGCAAAACCCAATTGGATTAATTCGCCTGCATGGCGCTGCTTGTTTGCAGCAACGCTCATTTGGAGTGTGATGGTGCGAGGCGGGCACTTGTGGATGTTTGGCGTGAGTCCTTTGACTTAACCAACCAAGGGCCAATCGGTCACCACAAAGTCTTCAGGCACGATCACGTGAAAAAACCCGCGTGTTTCTCGAAGAGAGCGAGTGATGTGTCCGCGTCCATCAAAGTCTTCGGTAAATAATATATCTCCTGGCCTGCAACTCCAACGTTTGCCATCGCTGGTTTCTATTTCAACCAAACCCGATGTTATAAAAATCAATTGACGGCGTGGTGCGTTGTGAAATCCTTGCACATGCCCTTCGGATGTTTCTCTAAAAAAAAGTGCTGTTGCAGCATAGGTGGCAGACGTGGGCCGCTCTGCTGCAGACATAGGCACTTTGCGCAACTCAATTTTGGAGTCACCCGAGGGGAGGGTGATGATGTGGTGGATGATCATGATGAAAGCATTGGGTTGGTAACTCTGACGACATGGTAATCCTTAATTAAGTCGACATAAATAGTGATTCACTATAAAATCTAACCGACTAAAGGATAAAAAATCAATCAATGGAGGCGAGTGATAAAGTATGCATTTAACTATTTTTAAACGCGTATGGGTCTTGTTATCAGGTGCTCTTACGATATGTGCAGCGTTTGCACAAGCACCAACAGTATCCAATAAAACCATACGAATCGTAGTTCCGTTTGCAGCGGGTAGCTACACAGATAACGTGATTCGCTTGGTGGCGCCTACGCTTTCAGAAAAATTATCTGCAACCATTATTGTTGACAACAAACCTGGAGCCAATGGAATGATTGGCGCAGATATGGTTGCAAAGGCTGCGCCTGACGGCACTACTTTTTTAATGGGCGGTGCGAGCGTCAATGCAGCCAATCCCAGTTTGTATAAATCAATGACATATGACCCCGTTCGCGACCTTATTCCTGTTTCACGTTTTGGCGTGTTACCTTTTTTGTTGGTGGTGAACCCCAAAGTTCCTATCAAATCGGTTCCTGATTTAATTGAATACAGCAAAAAGAATCCTGGCAAACTGGCGTACGCCACACCCAACAGTGCTACCTTAGTAGGTATGGAGAGTTTGAAGCGCGCAGCGGGTATTGATATTTTGCAAGTGCCCTATAAGTCAAGTCCGCAGGCGATGCTCGATCTCATATCGGATCAAGTTCAAGTGTTGATTGCTGATTTTGCAACCGCAATGCCACACGTGAAGGCCAACAACGCGCGCATTATTTCTGTGACTATGCTCAAGCGTTCCTCTCAACTGCCTGATATTCCTGCAACTTCTGAAACGCTCAAAGGCTATGACATCTCTGCATGGAATGGATTGTTTGCGCCCGCTGGCACATCCAAAGACGTGATGAATCGCGTGAACGATGCGGTACAAAGTGCTTTGGCGACCAAAGAGGTTCAAGAAAAACTCATTGGTATTGGTTTTGATATTTTGCCGTTGGGGCCTGATACGTTTGGTCCTTATGTGAGAGATCAAATATCGACTTGGGCTAAGCTCATCCAAGAAAGCGGCATCAAACCTGAATAAAGAAATTTATGACATCACTACGACCCAGACCTGCTCTCACATCTGACTCTGCAGGTCAGCGTTTTCGTTCTGCACTTACTGCATATTCTCCGCTTACTGTTGTTGGAACTATCAATCCGTATTGTGCGTTGATGGCCGAGAGAGTAGGACATCAAGCGATTTATTTGGCGGGTGGCGGGTTGGCGACGCATTCGTTTGGTCTTCCTGATTTAGCGATTACTACCTTGAATGATGTTTTAACGGAAGTCAGGCGTATCACTGATGCGTGTTCAATTCCGTTGGTTGTTGATGTGGATACAGGCTTTGGAGGGTTTTTTTCGATTGATCGATTGGTCAAAGGACTCATCAAAGATGGTGCAGCTGCAATGCACATTGAAGATCAAATTTCTTTGAAGCGATGCGGGCACCGACCTGGCAAATCAATTGTTTCAACAGCAGAGATGGTTGATCGAATCAAATCAGCTGTGGATGCAAAAACGGATCCTTCTTTTTTTGTGATTGCAAGAACAGATGCATTGGCCAATGAGGGCTTAGAAGCAGCAACAGAGCGCGCTTGCCGTTATATAGAGGCGGGTGCCGATATGATTTTTGCTGAAGCATGCTCGCAACTCGATCAGTATGCGTATTTTGTAAAAGCCATTAATAGACCGCATAGCGTGATGGCCAATATCACAGAATTTTCGATGACGCCTGCTTTTTCATTGGACGAATTAAAAAGTGTGGGTGTGTCGGCTGCATTGTTTCCATTATCGGCCGTAAGGGCCATGGCTGCTGCTGCCTTGCAGGTGTATCAAGCCATTCATCGAGACGGCACTCAAAAAAATGTTCTCCACTTGATGCAATCACGTGCAGAGTTGTATGATTTTTTGGATTACCAGGAATACGAAAAAAAATACGATGAACTTTTTAATAACAAGAATACGTCTTAACATTTATTGAATCAGACAAAATCGCGGAAGTATCGTTCCGTCTTTTAAAGTCACATAGCAAATTTCTACCGCTTGTCCAATCCAACTACCCTTGGGCTCGGATCCTTCTAAATTAGAGACCATCAGCGGACCTTCTTCGAGTTGAATGCTGATGACGTTGTAGGGCGTGGTGTAGGCCTCTAAATATTGGCGATGAAAAACAATCCAACTCCAAATGCTTGCTTTGCCCGATATAGGTTGCCATTCAAAATCTAATGACAAACAATAACCACAGGTGGGGCCTGGAGGATAGCGAAAGGTATTGCAATGTTTGCATTGTTGCAAACGCATGGCGCGTGCGCGAATGCTCTCCCACATGGGACGATCGTAGTGGCCTAAGACGGGAGGCGGTGAGAGAGGCGTTTTATCTTGCATGTGTATCAGCGTCCATAAATAATGGAGAAGGCTTTGCCAAAGATATCGGATGAATAATGCGCACGATTGCAATTTTCAACTTGTCGATTACCGCACGTACCACGCAATTGACGCACTATTTCTAATTGGTGATTCCATCCTTGCATATAAGACTCTGAGAGATGACCGCCGCTGGTGTTGACGGGTCTTTTGCCGCCAGGGGCAATGCCTTCCTCTTTGCAGAGTTTGGGGAATTCGCCAGGTTTGCAATAACCGTATCCTTCTAATGCCAAAGGTATGTGAACAGAAAAACTATCGTAAATCTGAACCAGATCTATGTCTTCGGGGCCCCATCCTGTTGCATTAAAAATACAATCGGCAACTTTTGATTGGGCGTGTGTATAAAAAGTTTCGAGTTGCGGTCTAAGCGAAGTTCCGTTTTGGTTGTAATCGTAACGAGCAATGGTTTCGATGTAAACAGGTTTATCGCATATCTGTCGAGCGCGATTGGACTCGGCCAATATCATTGCGACGCCTCCATCGTTGATCATGCAGTAATCAAATAAATGCAATGGCTCGCACACGTAATCGGATGACAAGTAATCGTCAATCGTAATAGGTTGTTGTTGAATGGCATGTGGATTTTTGGAGGCCCATGCGCGTTGAGCAACTGCAACTTGTCCCAAATCGCTTTCTGTGTAGTCTCGCTCTTGCGCATAACGCCTTTGAAGCATGGCGTACAAACTTCCCTGTGAGGTCATGCCCCATGGTGCATGGTAAACATAAGAGAGAACGTTTTCTCCGCCCATGGCTTTAGCGCCACCGTATTGAACATTGGCTGATCTTTGATTGTTGCCATAAACCAATGCCACCACTTCTGCCATCCCCGTTTCGATGGCCATCACCGCTTGTGAGATCGCCATGGCTGCATTGCCTAAACCACCCCATCGCACATTCAAACCCAGCACTTCACCCATGCGTTCATAGGAAGTGGATTGACCCGATAGAAGTCCATCAATGTCTTGAGCGCTGATGTTTGCGTCTTGCAGTGCGCGTTGAAATGCAACAGTGGCGTAGCCATATGAATCAAAAGGTACTTGACCTTGACGAACGAGATTCCAATCTTGACGCCAATCAGAGTGGCCAATGCCAACGAAAGCTGCGCTGCGATGTAGAGGAATTTTTTGTTCCATCGGAAAATTTTATGCTGTGCTTTTGCTTGCTAAATAATACTTTTCAAGAATTTCTTGCGTTTTACCGCGATGTACTTTGCCTGTGTCGGTGAGGGGAACTTCATCGTCTTTGACAATCAAAACATAGCGTGGAATTTTAAAAGCGGCGGCAGATTTTTTGCAATGTGCCAATAAGTCTTTCATGTCGATGGTTTGGCCTGGATGAGCAACGACCATAGCTGCAACAATTTCGTCACGCTCTTTGTCGGGCAAACCCACCACCACGGCTTGTCGCACACGCGGATGGCTATGCAATACATCCTCTACATCGACAGGCACCACATTGATGCCGCCAGTTTTAATCAGCTCTTTGTAGCGACCTCTAAAAGTTAAGCTGCCATCTTCTTCCAGCACGCCCACGTCACCCGTGTGAAACCAACCCTCAGCATCAATCGTTTCACGCGTGCGTTCGGGGTTTTTGTAATAGCCAGGTGTGATGTAACCACGCAATAAAATTTCGCCAGCTGTACCGCTTGGTAAAGTTTGTTGCGTATCGGGATCGGTGATTTTGATTTCAACACCCGTTAGTGGTTTGCCAGCGTTGCGCATTTTGGTTGCTAGGGGTGCGCGTGCATCGGTATCACAACTGTGTCCATAGCCTTCGGTTAATCCGTAGCCACTGATCATTTCATGCGCGCCCATTTCGTGCATCAAGTGAATCACACCCGAGCGTACGGTGCCTGTGCGCCAAGCGGATAAATCAAATTTGTTTCGATGTGGATAGGCATGCATGGCCAGTGCAATGTTGGGAAGCGTGTAAATGCCTGTGCAGCGTTCTCTCTCCATGGTTTGAAAAAGATCATCAATGTCGTACTTAAATAAAATGACAATGGATCCACCATGCGTCATCACGGCAAATAAACCATTGATGCATGTCAAACTCCAAAACATGGAAGTTGGCATGAGCATTCGGTCTAATTCGGTGAGGTACATGCGCTCGCCAATGCCGTGGGTATTTTCTATGCAACCGCGGTGAGTGAGTTCAACCGCTTTGGATCTTGCTGTTGAGCCCGATGTAAATAACAGGTAAGCGTTGTCATCTGGTTTAACATTTTTTTGTAATTCATCAATCGACGCATCGTCCACTCCATCGGCTAGTTTTAATAAAGCCTCGTATGTCATTGCGCCCGGTAATAAATCGGTGCCAAAGCCGATGATGGTTTTGAGCAAGGGTAGGGCTTTTGAGAGATCACCGATCTCTCGCATGGCTAGGCTGTAGTTGTTGCTTAAATATTGATCGACCATGATGAGAATTGAAGAATCCGTGCTGAGCAACGCATGCTCGAGCTCCATTTTTTTCCACCATGTATTTACACCCACTAAGACGCCACCTAATAGTGCAACCGCAAAATCAATCACTACCCATTCGATTTGGTTGCCCATAATGAGCGCAACTTTGGTATCTTTACGAACGCCGAGTTTGTAGAGTGCTTTGGCAAGATGGCGCACCTCTTTTCTAAATTCGTTATAGCTCAGTCGTCGAACGTTATCGGTTAAAAAATTGCGTTCGCCATAACGCTCGGCCATTTCGTCCATCAGTCCTGCAAAGGTGCGATTGCGTGGTAAATCCATTTTCTACTTCCCGTTTTTTCTTGAGTTCTTAAAGTCCAGGTTTGAGGATGATGCGTCCAGTGGATCGGCCTGCTTCGACGTCGCTGTGCGCTTGTGACGCGTGTTCAAGTGACATCTCTCCAGTGATGATGGGTTTGATATCACCGCGTGCCACCAAATCGAGTGCGTCTTGAAGTTGTTTCTTAGAAGTGCTTTTGGCGCTCATGATGGAGATGTCTCGCATAAACAATTGTGCGGGATTGAGTTTGACAAAGTCGCCTGTGACTTGTCCCACAAAAATCCAACGCGCGCCCATGGCCAAACTGCGACGTGTTGCTTCAAATGTAGGGCTGCCCACATTGTCAATGACTACATCAACACCGTTACCACCTGTTGCTTCTTTGACCGCGCCAGAAAAATCTTCGCCGCGTTCAACCAATAGCACTTCATGCGCTCCATTTTCAAAAATAATTTTTTGTTTTTCTTTGGATGATGTAACTGCAATGACGTATGCGCCTGCGAGTTTGCCCAATTGAATGCCATGTACGCCTAAGCCGCCACCCGCACCTGTCACCAAAACTTTTTCACCCATTTTGACTTTGCCCACGTCTCGCACGGCGTTGAGTTCGGTACCAATAGCGCAAGATGTGATGGCAGCTTGATTGAATGTAACCCCTTGCGGAATGTGACAAACGCCGTCTTGTTGAACCGCAACAAACTCTGCATAGCCACCGTTGAGTCCGATGTCACCCAAAAATTCACGATCGTTGCAAGAGGTTTCGCGTGAACTTCTGCAATACATGCAGTGACCACAAATGTGTCTGCGTTGTGTGGTGGTGACGCGGTCGCCAGGTTTAAATCCAAAAACTTGGGGTCCGATTTTTTCGACAACGCCCGATACTTCGTGCCCAGGTATCACAGGCATTTTGATGCCGCGACGCAATACACCGTTGCGTGTAACGACATCGTGAAAACAAACACCGCAAGATTCCACACGAATCAATAGATCGGTGGGGCGCATGTCTGGGATAGGCACGTTTCTTAGGTACATGACTTCGGGGCCGCCTGGGGCTTCCACTACAACTGCTCTCATGGTTTGTGTCATGTAGAGTCCTTTTCAAATTTCACCAAAGTGACGGCCGATGTGACTGCATCAAAACAAGCTTTGACGCGCATACCAATGTGGATCTCACTCTTTTTAACGCCCACCAAATTGCTGTAGATGCGAATGCCTTCATCGAGTTCCACGAGCACGACGTTATAGGGCCTCTCGGCTTCAAAACCTTTGAAGTAGGGACGATGAAAAACACACCATGACCAAATCGATCCTTTGCCACTAACTTGTTTCCAGTCCACTTCTGTGCTGTGACAATCGGTACACATTTTTTTAAATGGATATCGATAGGAGTTGCATTGGATGCATTGTTGAACCATTAAGCGGCCCTGTTGTGCACCGCGCCAATGGGCTTGATTGAGTTCATCAATTTTTGGAAGAGGTTTTAAGTAATCGCTCATACGGCATCCTTTCCGTAAATGATGGAGGTCATTAAGGGTGCAGCGCACATGTATTGAATGAGTTTGGCATCTTTGACTTGTCGTTGATTGCATTCGCCCCGTATTTGTCTCACGGCTTCTACGTTGAGGCCCCATCCTTGCATATAACTCTCTGACAAATGACCGCCACTGGTGTTGGTTGGAAATTGACCGCCTAATTCGAGTCGGCCGTTTTGGATCCAATCACCACCTTCGCCCTGTTTGCAAAAACCAAATCCTTCAAGACTAAATAGCACAGTGGGTGCAAAGTTGTCGTAAACCATGAGGACATCGAGATCTTCGCGTTTGACGTCTGCCATGGCATAAACATCGGTGGCGGCTTTTTGTATGGCGTTGTGCCATAAATCATCGGGGGGAAATGTGGAGTCTTTAAGTTTGCTCGATTGAGAAAATCCTCTGATGTAAGCGGGTGGTTTTTTCATGTCTTTGGCGCGATCAGCGCTGGTGATGATGAGAGCAACTCCACCATCATTGATCATGCAGTAGTCATAGATGTGCAAAGGCTCTGCAATAAATTTTGACGCTTGGTGTTGTTCAACGGTAATGAGTTCTCGCATCACGGCAGATGGATTGAGCGACGCGTGTTTTCTAAATGCAACTGGAATTGCTGCTAGTTGTGCGCTCGTTGTTCCATATTGATGCATGTGACGTGCAAACATCATCGCGTGAACAGCCCCAGGTGACGTCATGCCATAAGGAAAAAATTGACCTGCGCCGCCACTGCCATATCGATCCCCCTCACCACCGTATTTGTCTCCAGCTGATCGACCATCGTTGCCATAAACCAAAGCAATGGTTTTTGCCATACCTGATGCAACAGCCATTGCTGCAATTTGAATCGACACACCCGACATGCGTCCTTGCCCTGGTGTAGTTAATGCAAAGCGAGGATTCAATCCAAATGATTCACTAAAGCGTTGATAGTCTGGAATGCGATTGACGATCAAACCATCGATATCTGCCGCGGTGAGTCCACAATCGTTGAGTGCTTCTTTTAATGCCCATGCACCTAAGTCGTAGGTGTCCATGCCAGGCAAGCGACCAAACTGCGTGGTGCCAACACCAACAATGGCGGTTTGATTTTTGAGATGAGGCGAGGGCATCAGTTGAACCTTTATTGCTGTTATGTTTTGGATGAATGCGCATACAAGCGCAAGGCTTGAGTTGGAATATGAATCCACACGGATTGACCGATGTCTAAATGTTGGGGAGGACTCAATTGCGAGCGAACTTGTATGTTTCCGATATTGATGTACACATCAGCCACGTTACCCAGAAAAAATGTATGACTGACTTGTCCTTGCCACACATTAGCGCCTTGTAGTGGCGATGTGGAGAGTCTGACTTGTTCGGGTCGACTCATTACGTCAACCGATTGACCTGTTGCAAATTGTCCATGTGTGCAAACGATTTGCATGTGATCACTCAATTGAACGCTTGTTGTTTCACCAGTTTGGATAACTTGTCCCTTATGAATATTGGCAAGACCAATAAAATCTGCACCAAATACAGTTGTTGGATTTTCGTAAATATCTACGGGCGTGCTGATCTGATCAATTAACCCTTCGCACAATAAAACAATGCGATCGGCTACAACCATGGCTTCTTGCTGATCGTGCGTGACATAAACCGTGGTGATGCCCAACAGTTTTTGCAATTGACGCAATTCAAAGCGCATGTGCTCGCGTAGTTTGGCGTCTAAATTGGACAGGGGTTCGTCAAACAACAAAACGCTTGGTTCTAAAACGACAGCGCGAGCGAGTGCAACGCGTTGTTGTTGACCACCACTGAGTTGGCTAATGGCGCGTGTTGCATATTCTGTAAGACCCACCAAGGAGAGGGCGCGATCTACCTTTTGTTTGATTTGTGATGATTCAATGCCTTTGAGTTCGAGACCAAAGGATACGTTTTCTGCAACTGTTTTGTGTGGCCACAAGGCATAGGATTGAAAAACCATTCCAATGGATCGTTTTTCGGGGGGCAATGAAAATTCAGACGAAGAAACCACTTTGTCATCAATTGAAATTTCTCCACCAGTGACATTTTCTAAACCTGCGATGCACCTGAGGATTGAAGTTTTTCCGCATCCGCTTGGGCCTAACAGAACTAAAAATTCGCCATCTTCAATTTCAAGACTCACATCTGCAACAGCACGATGCTGGCCATATTTTTTAACCAATCCTCTAATTGAAATCTGTGCCATATCGAAATTACCTTTTTAAGTACCTATTGATTCAACTGCCCAGTGCTTTTTCAAATTTGACACGAAATACTGCGCGTGTGAGCACCACCAGCAAAAGCATCATCACTGTTTGTGTAACGCCCACAGCAGCGGCAAACTGATAGTTGCCTGCGTCCATGTAGTGCCATGTGAGCACGGATAACACTTGACTCTTTTGTGTGTAAAGCAAAACAGATGCTGATAACTCTTTGATACTTTGAAGCATGACAAAAACTAAAATCGCAATCAATGTGGTTTTCATGAGTGGCATGGTGATGAGTCGCAGTACTTGCGCATTGTTAGCGCCCGACATGCGTGCACTTTCTTCCATCTCGGGATGCAATTGCAAAATGCCTGATCGACTGGTCATGATGCCGTAGGGTAAAAATTTGGCAATGTAGGCGAGTAACAATACCCACGCAGTTCCGTACAACGGTGTTTGAATGTAAACCCATAGCAAGCCCAGTCCATAAACAAGGCCTGGTACGGCAACGGGCAGGGACCCAGTGAATGCTAAAAAACGTGTGGAGATGCTGGGTTTACGAGCATCCGTATAACTGATTGCAAAACCCATCATGACACATATTGCACCACTCAATACGGCAAGCCATGCGGTATTCCAAAGCGCATTCAACATATTTTGCAAGGTAAAGATTTGTACGTAATGCGTCAGGGTAAATATTTGCATGTTGATGACGGGTGCGCTGTACATCATCAACGAAGACATCAACATACCTGCAATGGGCAATACCACCGCTGACAAGATATAGCCAATGACTAAGACCCAAGACAAGACGGTCCACCGACCTAAATTCATGGGATTGCTTCTAAAACCTTTGCCACTGACTGTGATGTAGCGTGTTGCAAGGCGAGTGAACCAGCGTTGCAACAACATGCCGATCATAGCAATGATGAGAAGCATGCTGGCTGCCGCCGCCGCATGCGCTTGATGTACAGGAAATGCGGTGGAGTCTTGATAGATGCGCCAAGGTAATGTGGTGAAACCAAATGTGGAACCGATGAGCCCAGGGATGGTGTACATCTCTGCAGAAAAAATAAAAACCAACAATGCAGACGATAAAACCGAAGGTATTTGCATGGGCAGTGTGATGCGAAGCAATGTTTGCATCGGCGTTGCACCGCTTGCTCTGGCTGATTCTTCGAGTGACGTATCCATTGATCGCAAGCTGCTTGATGTGAACAAATACATGAGCGATGTAAAAAATAAACTCATCACCCAAACAATACCGCTAAAACTCCAGATATTGACGATGGGTTCTAAATCAAATCCCATCCAATGCGCGATTCCAATAAGAGTGACGTTGATAAAACCTGTTTTGACAGAACCCAAAGCAATCCATGCAATCAATCCCGTGAAGGGCGATAAAAACATCGGGATGATGGCCAGTAAATCAAAAGCGCCTCTAAATGGCAAATCGGTTCTAGCGAGTATCAATGCCAAGGCCGCGCCTAATGTGACTGATATTGCAGTGACGATGGAGGCTAAATAAAGTGCGTTCCAAAGATACTCTAAATATTCTTGACTGGTAAAGACGTTAAGAAAAGGAACCAAACTTCGGATCTGCGAGAGACCCGTTTTATTTTCTTTGTAAAAGGCCGCATCGATGGTGTAGATGAGCGGTACGACTGCAATGATCAGTACCGCAACAATCAACACGAACCATAAAATTCGCGATAACTTGAAATCAACGCGCATCACGTAGCATCTTGGCCCACATATCCATGTCTTTGTGATAGTCCGCATCCCAACGCTTGAAATCGGGGTCGTAACGTTTTTGGATGGGGCGGTACCAAGCTTCAGATGTGACTTTGCGTTTATCAGGAACGCCGTTCATGGTGGTCGCTGTTCCATATTTTTGTTGCAAAGTTGCTGCGCCTTCTGCACTCATGGACCAATTTTGAAAAAGTCGGGCAGCATTTGGGTGGGGCGCGTATTTGGATACGGCTTGCCAAGAGTTGCCATAGTCGGGTGTGGGCGTTGGTCGAATCCAACGAATGGGCGCACCTTGCAACCATTTAGTGTTGGCGATACTCTCCCATGTCCAATAGGTGAAGTCGTGCTCACCCGCAATCACTCGATCTAGGCCCACCAATACTTCGGAGTACACAGCAGGTTTTTGTGCAGCGAGTTTCTTTAAAAACTCAACACCGTATTCGTCTTTCATTTGCGGATCCAAAAACATATGAATTCCTGCATAACAAGCGCCGCATTTCATGGTGGATACAGCAAATCGACCTTTGAAGCGAGGATCAAGAACACCTTTCCAACTGCTTTCCAAAATTTTGACTTCTTCTGCTGTGAGTTTGTTCACGTTGTAGATGATGGCGTTATCGGTTGTATAGTTGGCATAAGAATGATTCTTGATACGAAAAGCAGGACTGAAGCGATCGTGCATCGGCACTTTCCATTCAGACACATGGCCTTCGTCAATCAATTCAATCATGCTGGGGCGATCGCTGATATGAAGCACGTCGACAAAGTGACGCTTGGCTTGTACTTCTTGCATAAAGCGTTGGTATTGCTGAACACCCACAATGCGCAACACCTCAACTTTGATGCCAGGATATTTTTTTTCAAACTCTATGGCCACTTCTTTCATGGGTTCAATTGGACCGCTTTCGTACCAAACAACCGTGCCTTCTTTTTTGGCCGCCTCATAAAGCTTGGCCTCATCGGTGGGGTAGGTTTGTGCACTAGCAACAAATGCAGAAGTGGTGAGTGCAAGTAGTGCAATGACTTGTTTGAAAGAATACTTCATCGTAGCCTCGATTTTAAATAAACAATTCAATGAATGTAAGTTATATCTTTACAAAATACAACACAATTGAACTGGTGTTTTCCCTCTTAAGGTCACCTAGGTTTCAGGCAATTCACCGCATGTGTGATTAGCCTGCAAATGCGTGTTCAAGGTGGCCTTTAATCCCTGTTTCGATGGCAAAAATGGCCCCTGCATAGGGCTGCTTCGCTAAGTCTTCAGGGGTGAGCGTGAGGGTAGAGGTTGTCACAAACAGTGTTTCCATAGACGGGCCGCCAAAGACCAGGCTGGTGGGGCGTGACACGGGCATGACAATGCTTCGCTCGATTTTTCCAGCGGGGTCGTAACGGTCAATCCGGCCACCACGCACGCGTGCGCTCCAAATGAATCCTTCTGAATCCACAGTGCAGCCATCGGGTCTTCCTGGTGTTTCGTCAAAGGAAGCAAATACTCGGCGATTGGCAATATTGCCTTGTGCTAAATCAAAATCATATGCGTAGATTATTCTTGCAGGTGAATCTGCAAAATACATGGTTTTGTTATCGGGGCTCCACGAAATACCATTTGAAATCGTAAACCCTTTGTCCATTTGGGTGGGTTTGAGTTGCAAATCAAATCGGTAGAGAGCACCAATGGGTTCAGTTACATTTTTGTCCATTGTGCCGACCCAAAATCGACCTAATGCATCGCACTTGCCATCATTGAATCGACCGTTTGGGTGCAAATCTGAGGGCGGATCCATCCATTCGACAGGACTATCGGGAGACTGCATGGTGGCAATGCCTTTTCGAAATCCGATCAAAAAACCACCACTTTTTCTTAATGCAAATGATCCAATCGCTTTGGGCAAAGACCATTCATCGGTTTTTTTTGTTTGCGGATTGAAGCGAAATAAACTGGGCTTTGAAATATCAATCCACCAAAGAACATTTTCTTTTCCGCACCAAATAGGGCATTCACCGAGTTCATTTTTGCAATCTACTATGGGTTCAATTTCAAACATGAATTTTCCTGTTTTTTTAAAATGAAGGATTACCAGTCATTTCTTTTTGAATCGATTGGTAAGCGTTTGCCATCACACGATAGTCAATTGAGCAGAGAAAAAAATCGACTCCTAAATCGATCCACATTCCTGCAGATTTGGGATCAATTAAGTAGACGCCGACCTTGAGTCCAGGCACCGATTTACCAGCTAAAACAATTTTTTTGACTGCAGCAATCACCTCGGGGTGATTGCCTTGACCATGAAAGCCCATGGATGTGGCTAAATCACCGGGGCCGCCAGGAACGATAGCGTCAAGTTTGCAGTTGGCTAAAACTGAATCAATTTTTTTAACCACTGATGCGTCTTCTATCAGTCCAATTGCCATGGCTTGCTCGTTGGATATGTTTGCATATTTTTCGAACGAGGTTAATCCATAAGAAACACTTCGAACACCTGTGCATGTTCCACGAGTGCCATCTGGTGCATATCGAAACGCTTCGAGGATATGGTGTGTGTGAGTCATGTCTAAACCAAAATGCGGAAGGACGATGCCATGTACACCTTGATCAAGTAATCGTCCTATCTGTTGTGGTTGTGCGTGTCCCACGCGAGCCCAGCATGAAATACCTGTTGCATTTGCTGCGCGAACATGGGATGCAATATCGCCTATCTCTAAGGGGGCGTGCTCCATATCGATAACGACCAAATCAAAACCAGCGTGACAAATAATTTCTGTATGACATGGATCTGAAGAAAATACAAATGTTCCGATACCACGCTGGCCTTTTTGTATTTTTCCCCAAAGCGGGTTTGGTGTGCCTGTTGTTTGAGTCATGGATGAGTTGTCATTTGTATGAAATCAGATAATTGAGTTGTCTTGCTTGCTAACACTTGCTCGCCAATCCATTGGTTCCAATAGGATTCCGAGCCATAGGCCATGCGCGCGTGATGAAGTCGTCGCGTGTAAATTTGCAAGTCATATTCGTAAGTGATTCCAATGGCGCCATGAATGGCATGCGCAGTTGCAGCAATCAGTTGTGCAGACTCGCTCGTTCTTGATTTTGCGATCGCGCTATGCATGCGCGTAGGTTGGCCGCTTGTCAGATCAAACGCTGCTTGAACCGCAATGCTTGCACCCGCTACGTGTTCGGCCATCACACTTAATTGATGTTGTATCGCTTGAAATTTTCCGATTGATTTTCCAAATTGAACGCGGTCGTTTCCGTATTGGAGCGTCATATCAAAAACTTTTTTGATGGATGCTGCGAGTTCTACGGCATTTAATACTGCGGACATAGCCATTAGATCAGTGGGCGTGTTTTTCATCTCGAATGAATGAGCAGCATTGATTTTCCACTCAAAAGTGGTAAGTAGGCTGCCCTTAATTCCACTGTCAGTGAGTTTGATGGCGTCGGCACAATTCAACACCTTTAAATGTTGTTGATCTTGAATGACGATGAATTGACAAACACGACCCATGGGTACGTTGGCGCAAATCAATACATTACTTTTGACGCTGTGATGAGGCGCAAATGCGATCAACCCATTGGGAATATCTACATGGTTTTTCCATAACCAACGCGCAGCAATGGTTTGAGCAATGGGCAGTGGCACTGCATATTGAGCCAGCAAAAATAAAACAGGAAATAATTCGCGTGTGCTGATGTTTGCGCCGCCATCGGATTCAGCGGCTAACAGTTCTACAAAACCAGCATCTTTTATTTTTTGAAAAAGTGAGTGACCTGCATCATTAGCTTCGATGCGACGCACATCCGATGGTGTGCAGTGGTCGATCAGTATGGGTTCAAGTGCTTCAACAAACATGTTCATCATCTGAGCCCCAATCCGCGAGCAATCATGCCACGCAATATTTCTCGTGTGCCGCCACGCAATGAATAAGTGGGCGCCATTTGGCTCACATAAGCCAATGCACGAAGCAAGTTGGCGTCGATGATTTCATTGGGGTCTGCCCCCATTTCATCCTCTAACAATGCAGGAATGTTTTGCTCAAACTCGGTGGCGATGTCTTTGACGAGCGCTGCCTCAATCACGGGGCTTTTACCTTGAACCAATTGGTGTGTAACGGCTATTGACATATTGCGCAGAGTGCTGAGGTGTGCAGTGAAGCGTCCCACCATGGCTACGCGTTGTGGTGTGGCGTGCCCTTTTTTGAGCCATTGGATCCATTCATCGAGCAAAATAATACTGGAATAAACGCGCTCGGGGCCGCTTCGCTCAAAAGCCAATTCTGCAATCACTTGATCCCAACCTTGTCCTTCAACACCGATCAATGTGTCTTCACTCAACAACACATTTTCAAAAAATATTTCTGAAAAATGTTCGTCACCTGTGAGGTCAACAATGGGTTTGCGAGTGACGCCAGGTAGGGAGAGGTCAATAATAAATTGTGAGAGGCCTGCGTGACGATCTGCTGTTGTGCCTGATGTGCGAACCAACGCAATCGCATAGTGGCATTGATGTCCGTTAGTGGTCCAAATTTTTTGGCCGTTTAAACACCAGCCTTGATCGGTTTTGACAGCGCGTGTTGCGACTGAAGAAAGATCAGACCCCGAATTGGGCTCGCTCATTCCAATACAAAAAAATGCTTTGGCTTGACATATTAAAGGCAAGTAAAAAGATTTTTGTTTTTCTGTGCCATATTTAAGAATGAGTGGGCCGCTTTGTCGATCCGCAATCCAATGCGCTGCGACGGGGGAACCTGCACTCAGCATTTCTTCGACCAACACAAAGCGTGCAAATGCATCCATTTCTGCGCCGCCGTAGGTTTTAGGGAGTGTGAGACCTACCCATCCTTGTTTGGCTAGTCGCTGGCTGAACTCTGGATCAAAGCCAAACCATGATCTTGCTTTTTGATCAGCAGCGAGCGCTGGCATGGCGTGTTTTAAAAATTGCTTGACTTCGATTCGAAAGGAATCGAGGCCTTGGGGCAAATGAGCCAATTGAAAATGGTCTAAAAGATTGTTCATGAGGTAGGATTCGATTGTCTCTTGATTATGTGAGCGCTCTTGTCATGAGGGAGACCATAGCGCAGATTTTTTTTTGCAATCTGTTAAACTGCAACTCTATTCAGTAGGCCAATACATGTCAAACTTTTTACTCTATTCGCAAGAGAACCATATTGTTACTTTAACGATGAATCAACCCGAGCGGCGCAATCCCCTTACAGGAAACAGTGCAGTTGAAGAATTTTTGACGGCGATTGATCGTATTCATGATGACCCCTCTGTGCGCTGCGTTATTTTGACGGGCAATGGGCCCTCTTTTTCAGCGGGAGGGGATGTTCAGGAGATGTTGAGACAGTCCACACCCGAAGTCACGCAAATCAATATTAGGCAGGATTACCGCCGCGGTATTCAACGCTTAACGCTTGGACTTTTTAATTTAGAGGTTCCTGTGATCGCCGCAGTGAACGGTCATGCCATTGGCGCAGGTTTGGATTTGGCTTGTATGTGCGACATTCGTATTGCGTCAGAAAAAGCAAAATTTGCAGAAAGCTTTGTCAAACTGGGCATCATTCCTGGAGACGGAGGGGCTTGGCTTTTACCTCGCATCATTGGAATGTCGCGCGCCGCAGAGTTGTCTTTCACAGGAGAGATGATTGATGCCCAATTAGCGCTTGAATGGAATTTGGTTTCACGAGTGGTGGCGCCAGATCAACTGCTGACTGCGGCCAATGAGCTGGCTCTCAAAATAGCCACCAATCCACCTCATGGTGTGCGTCTGACCAAGCGTTTAATGCGTGAGGCTATTCACTCTAGGCTCGATTCTGTGCTGGAGTTGTCAGCGGTGTTTCAGGCAATTTCTCACAAGACAGCGCACCACAAAGAGGCGGTGGATGCATTTATTCAAAAGAGAGAGCCTAACTTTAAAGATTAAATATTTGTTGATGGATGATGGTCTTGGGGTAATCCCTTAAACAGATTACTTTTTATCACATATGTGAATTCTGTTACGCTGAATGTAAAATTGAGGCGTGGAATACATACACTTATTTCACACCATTAATGCTTTATTGGCTCAATGGTTTTTTGATGAATAGGCAATGTGATGGCAAGAGCGGTTAAATCAGCTATCCGAGTTCTTGAGGTGTTGGAGTTGTTTGATCGACTTCAACGCGAAGCATCTGTTGGCGAAATTGCACGTGAGTTGGGCTATCCACTTTCAAGCACATCCATGCTTTTGGCAAACTTGTTAGAGATGGGTTATTTTCGACACGGGCCTGATCAGCGAACTTATTTTCCAACGCCGCGTGTAACTGTTTTGGGCGCATGGATCGAACCGTTATTAACACCTGGTGCAGAAATCATGCGAATGATGGCTGACCTTGGTAATGAGACGGGTGAAACAATTATTTTGGCCGCACCCACGCGCGATCAAGTGCAATATGTTCATGTCGTACCTGCAACCACCACCATGCGAATGCATGTCGGACCTGGCACGATGCGTCCATTGTTGGCGTCTGGGTTGGGCAGAGTTTTGCTATCTGCCATGCCTCAAGAAAAAATCAATCATTTGGTTATGCGGCATAACAATGGGCCACTTGCCACTGAAGATCGAATCAGTAATTCTGCGTTGCAACGCGAATTGGCTGCTATTCGAACCAAAGGGTATGCGGTTGTATTGCGTGGTGTAACACCCGGTGCGGGTTTAATTGGAATGCTGTTGCCACTGGAATTAAGTGGTGTTCCACTGGCACTTGGTATTGGCGGGTGGGCCAAAGAAATTCGTTTGCGACAACAAGAATATTTGCAACTGATGCGTGAAGCCATTGATCGACATCTTCGTCGCGACTTGCGCTCAGCTGCTTAAAAGAAATTTAATGGTAATACCACAATCTTTTCAATTTCAAACATCCAAGTCCATGGTTGTGGCTGATGCGGGTTGTGTTTCGCAGATAGATACCTATTTGCAAACTCTAGCCTGTGAGCGTGTGATGCTGATCACAAGTCCTCGTGCATCGCAAGGTATTGCCGCTCGCAAGGTGACTCATGCGCTGGATAAAAAAATTGTATGTCAATATACACAAGTGACTCAGCATTCGGGTGTTGCAATTATTGAAGAAATTGTAAAGTTGGCTAAACTGCATAAGATCGATGGATTTATATCAGTGGGTGGAGGGAGTTGTTCAGACAGTGCAAAAGCGGGTGCAATTTTACTCGCTGAAGGTGGAAAATTAAAAGATCATGCCAATGTTTTTTATCCGCCCGATCGATATGTGCAACAGCATCTGACCAACCCCAAGCTTCCTATCATTGCAATTCCACTGAGTCTTTCTGCCGCAGAGGTGACGCCTGGATTGGGTATTCGTGATCCCCATGGTCATAAGTTGGTTTTTTGGGATCCACTTATTGTTCCTCGCTATATTTTGCTTGATGGTGAGTCCACAACGGATGTTCCTGCTTCCATTTTTACATCAACAGGTATGAATGCATTGGCTCATTGCGTTGAGGGTATGTATTCAAAAGTTAAAAATCCAATGTCTGAAGCCCTTGCGGTTCAAGGTATTGCATATTTAAAAGAGGCTTTGCCTCGAATTCAAAAAACTCCACAAGACAAAGATGCACGCGCATTGGGGCTTATTGGTGCGTATCTGAGTGGGATGGTGATTAGCAATGCGCGCGTGGGCATTCATCACGGCATTTGCCATGGCTTGGGTGCATTGGGTGGCCTATCACACGGGATGGCCAATTCTGTTTTCTTGCCGCATGCAATGCGATTTAATTTGGAAGTGGCTACTGATTATTTGGCAAAAGTTGCAACGGCCATGGGTGTTGATACCCATCAACTTTCGGCAAAAGAAGCGGCGCTTGAGGCGATTGTTGCCGTTGAAAAATTGCAATTGGTATTGGATATTCCTCAAGGATTAAAAGCAGCAGGTTTGGATCGATCATTGCTTCCTCAATTGGCAAAGAACGCCATGTCCGATCGAGGTTTGTATTTCAATCCACGGTTGGCCAATGAAGCGGAAGTGATGAAATTGTTGGAGGCCGCTTGGTAAACCCCGAAGTTCAACGTTTGGTCGCTGATATGAAAAGTGGGAAAATTCGTGCTTTGTCTAGAGCTATATCGTGGGTTGAATCTCAAACAAAAGAATCTAGTGAGCTATTAGAAAAAGTGTATGCATGTGCCAAAGCGCCTTGGGTGATTGGCATTACGGGTGTTGGTGGTGCTGGAAAAAGTTCATTGGTGCCGCACATTGCAAAATATTTTGCAAACCAAGGTCGTCGCGTTGCCGTACTTGCAGTGGATCCATCAAGTCCAATTACTGGCGGTGCTTTGTTGGGCGACCGCATTCGCGATAACGGTGGGCAACAACACCCTCATATTTTTTTTCGCAGCGTGGCGTCGCGTGGCGGACAGGGTGGTCTTGCCACCTGCGTGTCAGACCTCACGCGTGTGGTGAGCACCGCAGGCTTTGATGTAGTTTTAATTGAAACCGTAGGCGCGGGCCAATCGGAGTTGGCTATTTTAAATGTGGCCCACACCATTATGTTGATTCATGCACCAGGTTTGGGTGATGATATTCAGGCTCAAAAAGCTGGCGTGATGGAAATTGCTGATGTGTTAGTGGTTAATAAGGCTGACAAGCCTGGCGCACAAGACGCTGTGCTCATGTTGCAGCAAGCTTTGTTGCTATCAGAAAAAAATGCACACATGCATGAGGGTTTGAATCTGACTACAAATCATCCAGCTCATTGGCATCCACCCGTGGTCTCAACCATTGCAATCGAAGGCAAAGGCATTGAGCAGACATGTCAACAATTGCAAGCGCATTTTGCCTATTTGCAACTGGATGAAGGTTATGAAAAACGCAACCACGCGCATGTGATGAAACGCATGCACGATTACATCAAGCAATTGGTATTAGATCGACTTGCGCATCAAATCCAAACACCTTCTGTACAAATACGAATGGAAAAAGAATTAACGAGTCTTACTCACGATCCACTTGGAACTGCTCGTGAATTGGCTGATTCGTTTTTTCAATCTCAAGCAACGCATTCAGAATTTTCACAATTGTTACGTCAAACATCTCAAAAGGAAACTGCACCATGAAGTTCAATCATCACCCACAACAGTTGACACGTGTTTGCGCAACTGTCTTTTTGGGCCTGCTCTTAAGTTGCATCAGCATCTTGAGTTTTGCGCAGGGTAACTACCCCAATCGACCGGTTCGCATCATCGTTCCATTTTCTGCAGGTTCTGGTACTGATATTTTGGCGCGAATGGTGGCCGAGCGTTTAACAAAAACATTGGGCCAATCCTTTGTGGTTGAAAACAAGCAAGGTGCAGACGGTATTTTGGGAACTGATCAGATCGCCAAATCTGCACCCGATGGTTATATCTTGGGCATGGTTCCATCAAGCCCCATTGTGATGAATCCTGCATTGTATAAATTACCCTTTGATCCGATCAAAGATTTGACGCCTGTTGTTGTGATGGCTAACTTGAGTTGTGTCGTCGGTGTGCAACCTAATTTACCGATTAAAAATGTGCAAGAGTTGATTGCTTATGCCAAGGCCAATCCCGATAAACTCAATTACGCAGCAGGTTCAACTTTTACTCATTTGGCAGGTGAAATGTTTAAATACATTGCAGGCGTCAACATGACTGCCATTCCTTATAAAGGAACAGCGCCGCAAGTGACTGCATTTTTGGGTAACGAGATTGAAGTAATTTTTGATCCTTTCTTAGGTGTTCAACACATCAAGAGTGGAAGAATCCGTCCATTGGCAGTTACTGCTGCAAAACGCTCAGGCGTATTCCCCGATCTACCTACTTTGCAAGAAGCAGGTTTGAAAGATTACGTGGTTGAAACTTGGGTTGCCATGTTTGCTCCACCAGGAACACCCAAAGCGATTGTTGACTTACTGCATTCAGAAGTGAACAAAATTACCGCATCACCCGATGTACGTGCGCGATTGGCTGATCTGTCTTATGACCCCATCATCGAGTCGCAAGATCAATTTTCTAAACGAATTGTGGCTGATACAGCGAGATGGGCGAAGACTGTGAAAGATTCAAAATTTCAAGTTAGTAAATAAGGAATTGATATGAAAAACATTACAAGACGGTTGATGTTGAGTGGTGCGATTGCATGTGCTTTATTAGGCAGTGCCAACGCTTGGGCTCAAACTTGGCCCAACAAACCCATTCGAATGATTGTTCCACTGGCACCTGGTGGTGGAACTGATATTGCTGCACGTGTGGTGGCAAATTATTTAACTGAAGCGTTGGGTCAGCAAGTCATTATTGAAAATAAATTAGGCGCTAACGGTGTTGTGGGGGTGGACTTTGCGTCTAAGGCTGCACCTGATGGATACACCATTTTGGTGGGATCAACCACCACGATGGCGGCTAATAATTTCATGTACAAAAATCCAACCGTTGATCCTCTCAAAGATTTTTTGCCCGTTGCAATTTTGGGAACGATTGAGTTTGCGATGGTGGTTCCTGCCAGCTCCAACTACAACAGCTTGAAAGATTTGATTTCTGCTGCTAAAAATAACCCTGGCAAACTCAGCTATGGTTTTGGTTCTAGCGCTGCTTTGTTGTGTGGTGAGATGTTTAATGCAGCCGCTGGGATTCAAATTGTCAAAGTTCCTTATAAAGGAACGCCGCAGTCTCTGACTGATTTAGCAGCCGATCGCATTCAATTGGTATGCGAACCTTTGGGCACCAGTATGTCTTTGATCAAAGCGGGCAAACTTCGTCCGTTGGCCGTAACCAGCGTTAATCGACATGGTTTAGCCCCCGAAGTGCCAACAATGGCAGAAGCTGGATTACCCATGGAACACGCTACATGGGCCGGTTTTTTTGTACCTGCAAAAACACCCAAAGAAATCATCACACGACTCAGTAACGAAATTGTGAAGATGATGGCAAGACCTGAAGTACAAGAAAAAATTCGTGATACTGGGTTTGTACCGCGTCAACTGGGAAGTGACGAGTTTGGTGCTACTCACCGAAATGATTACACGCGAATGGAAAAGTTAATTAAACAAGCTGGAATATCTCCAGAGTAAGGTTGCAGTTATGTCAACATCATCCAAACCACTGCCACAAACATACGATCATTGGCTAGAAGAGCACAGCAAAGAGTTGCAAGACTCTAGGAAAAAATCGTTTGAAAGTTCCAGCGGTATTCTTGTTGAAACGCTGTATACCCCTGAGCATTTGCAACATGCGGGGTGGGATTACCAGCGCGATGTAGGCTATCCTGGGCAAGTACCTTATACGCGTGGTTTTACACCTGGGGGCTATCGTCAACATCTTTGGAAAATGGAGATGTATGCTGGATTTGGTTCTGCTGAAGAAGCCAATGAGCGTTATCGCTATTTGATGTCGCAAGGCAGTACGGGTGGTGTTTCTATTGCCTTGGATTTGCCAACGCAAATAGGGTATGACTCAGATCATGTTATGGCTAGAGATGAAGTGGGACAAATTGGAGTTGCTTTAACTTCTTTGGATGATGTGGAGCGTGTGTTTGATGGTATACCGCTTGATCAAGTAGGGCATATTTTTTCAACTGCCAATTGCATTGGCCCCATTGTTTGTGCATGGTTGTTAGCGCTTTATGAAAAACGCGGCACGCCAACAGCAGACTGCATCGTGCAATTGCAAAATGATCCTATCAAAGAATATATTGCACGCGGTACACAATTTTTACCTATTGAGTCAGCGGTTAAATTAACCACTGACATGATTGAATATTGTCGAACGGCTGCGCCCGAGTGGTTGCCGATTTCAATTTCGGGTTCTCACATGAAGCAAGCAGGCGCGACTTGTGTTCAAGAAGCAGCCTTTACGATTTGTAATGGCATCACTTATGTAGAAAGTTGTTTGGCGCGTGGCATGAAGATCGATGATTTTGGTCATGTGATTGAATTGCACTTTTGTACCGAAATGGATTTCTTTGAAGAGGTTGCTAAATACCGCGCAGTGCGAAAAGTGTGGGCAAGGTTGGTGCGTGAACGTTTTGGGGGTACCACTGCTAAGGCGCAACATTTCAGATTGCATGCGGCGACATCAGGGCGACCATTAACGGCACAACAACCCCTGAACAACATTGCGCGTATTACTTTGCAAGCACTTGCGCAAATTTTGGGTGGATGTGAACAAACGCGAACAGCTTCATTTGACGAAGCGTTGGGCATTCCAACACAAGAGGCCGCGCGCACATCGATTCGTGCCAATCAAATCATTGCTTATGAAACAGGAATACCAGACACAGTTGATCCTTTGGGTGGTTCATATTATTTGGAAAATCTCACACTTGAATACGAAAAACGCATCGATTCCATCATTGCCCAAGTGGATAAGATGGGTGGATCGTTAGCGGCAGTCAAAGATGGTTTTTTTCAACGTGCATTGGCACAAGGCGCATACCGAGAGCAGTGCGCTGTTGAAAGTGGCGAGCAAGTAGTGGTCGGTGTTAATCGTTTTCAATCAGAAGAAGGCCAACCTGTTCCAACTTTTAAAGTCGATCCTGGTGCGGCTGATCGACAAATTGCAAAACTTAAACAAGTGCGTGAGCGCAGAGATGCGCAAGCGGTTGCCAAGAGTTTGCAACGTTTAAAAGAAGATTGTCAAGCCAAGCGCAATATCATGCCCGCCACATTGGAGTGCGTAAAAGCCTATGCAACGATTGGTGAAATCGCCGATGTATGGCGCGAAGTTTTTGGTGTTTATGTTCCTGAATCTGTGAGGTTTTAATGACGAACAAACGAGCAGCGTTTGGACAGCGTCCAATTCGAGTGGTCCTAACAAAAGTGGGACTCGATGGCCATGATCGTGGCGTCAAAGTAATTGCACAAGCCTTGCGCGATGCAGGCATGGAAGTGATTTATGCAGGGCTTCGCAGAACGCCTGAAGAAATTGCTCGTATCGTATTGGAAGAGGATGCGGATGTTTTGGGTTTATCGATTTTGTCGGGCGCTGTGGTGCCATTGACGCGTCGGGTGGTGGAGGCGTTGAAGGCGCAACAACTGGATGATGTTGTAATGGTTGTGGGGGGCATCGTGCCGGAACCATCGCGGGTGGAACTCAACGCAATGGGAGTTACGGGTGTTTTTACACCAGGCTCAAGTCTCAAAGCAATTATTGATTTTATTCAAGCTGGTGTAGCCAATCACCGCACATACCAGGAGTCAAAATGAAAGGTCACGATGTTTTTATCAATGGCGTGGGTTACCACCCCTTTGGACGTTTTCCAGAAAAAACACTCAAAACATTAGCAGCCACGGCAGCGCTTGCGGCCTTGGATGATGCACAAATTCAGGTAAAGGATGTGCAAGCCGCGTTTTGCGCTAATGCCTATGCTGGTTTACTTAATGGGCAAGAATCCATTCGTGGTGAAACTTGGTTGCGTGGTATTGGTTTGGGTGGCGTGCCCATTATGAATGTTGAAAATGCATGTGCCAGCGGATCAACCGCTGTTCATATGGCATGCATGGCTATCGCAAGTGGTAACTATGACACTGTGCTGGTTGTGGGTGCAGAAAAAATGTTTGTGGGCGATACAGGTCGTACTTTGGCCGCACTTGCTAATTCTGCAGATACCGAAGTGATGAGCAACATTGGTTTGCAATTTTCTGCGTTGGATGCCATTAGGGTGCGTGAAATGATGGCAGAAGAAACTTTAGGCGATGATGATTTTGCTTGGGTGACTGTTAAAAATCACGACCATGCCGTGAGTAATCCAATTGCGCAATATCGTAAACCACTTACCATCGAACAAGTACAAACATCTCGCATGATTGCAGATCCGATTCGTTTGCTGATGTGCAGTGCAATTTCTGATGGTGCGGCCGCATTGGTTCTGTCACGCAAACCCACTCGTGGTGGCATTCGCGTGCGTGCCAGCGCCATGGCTTCTTCCCCTTGGCGCCTTACACCTGATAGCACGCCTGGGCCTACGCTTGCTGCTAACAAAGCGTATGAGCAAGCATCGATCGGTCCACAAGATTTGCATTTGGTTGAAGTGCATGACGCTGTGTCGCCAGCAGAGTTGATGCATTACAGAGAATTGGGTTTGTGCGCGCATGGTGATGTCGGCAAATTTGTTGCTGAAAAAGCCAGTGCCATTGGTGGTCGATTGCCTGTTAACACCAGTGGGGGGTTGAATTCTCGTGGACACCCTGTGGGGGCAACAGGTGTTGCTCAGTTGATTGAATTAACATTGCAATTGCGTGGTGACGCAGGACCACGACAAGTACAAGGTGCGCGCATTGCCATGGCTCACAACTCGGGTGGATGGATTGATCAAGATCCGGCTGTTAGCAGCATTCACATATTAGAAAAAATCAATTAAGGATCGATCATGCAAAAAACCAATCCATCCCTTTTCTTTGTGGAGGGCGAGGCACCAGGCGCACCAGGACTCAAAGGCTCACACTGCCCCCAATGTCGTCAAATTGTTTTGCTAGAAGTCGCAGCGTGCCCACAATGTGGCTATCGCGAGTTAGACACGGTATGCATCGGACAAAAAGCGACGCTGGGTGAATCATCTGAGGTTTTACATTCCACAGAAGGATTTGAAGCGCCGTATTACATTGGTCAAATTGAAACCGCTGAGGGACCTCACACCTTTGCTCCTTTGGATGTCAAACCTGGCACTCAACTTTGCGTTGGCATGCCCTTGACATTCAAGCTCCATCACCGAGCCGATGGACGAGTGGGTTTCATTTACGCAGTTGAGTAGGAATTAAAGAATGAATGTTGCCGATCAACTGTATAAATCAGCATTGTTGTTTAGCGATCATCTGGCCGCAAGGTGTGATGATGAAACGATGACCTATGCGCAATTGGATGAGCGAAGCAATCGTTTGGCCAATGCACTATTAGCAATGGGTCTTAGTCATGGAGATCGAGTGGCGACATTGATTGAAAACTCGATTCGATGCGTTGAAATTGATTTTGCTCTTGCCAAAGCTGGACTTGTTCGCGTCTCGCTCAATCCCAAATTAACATCTCGTGAAGCTGCTTATATATTTCAAGACAGCGACGCTAAATGTATTATTTATGGTGCTTCATTTGATCAAGCCATTGCGGAGTCAACCCAAGAGACACCAATCGTGCAATTCAAAATTCGCGCACAGGAGACCAGTGCGACTGATTTGGAAGGAAGTCATAATTATGAAAAATTCTTAACATCAGGCAAAACTCATGCCCCAAGTGTTGCTGTTGATGGTGAAGATATTTATTGCTTGTTTTATACATCAGGCACAACGGGCAAACCCAAAGGGGTGATGCTGTCGCATCGATCAATCCTTCAGACCTCATTTAATTTATTGATGGAGTTAGGGCCTATCGCATCGAATGAAAAAATATTATTGATGCAACCCTTGAGCCATGGTGCAGGATTTTTTGTGTTGCCACAATACATGAAGGGCGGGTGTTGCATCATCATGCGCCATTTTGATCCCGCGCAAGTGATTGATTTGGCGAGCAAGTATCAAGTGGAAGTGATTAAGTTAATTCCAACGATGCTGCAAAGAATTTTATTGTTGCCTAATGCCAAAAAAATTAAATTACCTCATTTGCGTTACATGATTTATGGCGCAAGCCCAATGCCCAATGAACCACTCAAGTTTGCGATCGAGATTTTTGGGCCCAATAAGTTAGTTCAAATATATGGCCAAAGTGAATGCCCTGTAACCCTGTCCATCTTGCCCAGCGAAGAGCATGTAGCCAATCCAGCATTCCCGCAACGATTGCTTTCCGCAGGGCGCGCTTGGGCCACTGTTGAGATGCGAATTGTGGATGATGACATGAAAGATATTGAAGCAGGTGGCATAGGCGAATTGGCGTTAAAGGGACCCCACATGATGTCGGGTTATTGGAAGCGCGAAGATTTAACGCAGGAGACGATTCAATACGGATGGTTGAAGACAAAAGACATGGGGCGAATTGATGAGCACGGATTTGTTTATTTGTTGGGTCGAAAAGACGAAATGATCATCAGCGGTGGCTATAACATTGCACCTAGAGAAGTAGAAGATGTCCTTTACCAATTTCCAGGCGTCGAGCAAGCAGCGGTGGTGGGTGAAACGGATGTGGAGTGGGGTCAAGCGGTTGTGGCTTATGTGGTGATGAATCAGGCTCATCAACACAATGCTAAAAATCTAATCGATTTTGGCCGTCAAGAATTGGGGTTTAAAAAACCAAAACGAATTTATATGGTCCCGGAATTGCCTAAAAATGCAGCTGGAAAAATACAAAAAAAAGCATTGCAACCTAGCATGGCTACTGAACAAATTGGATAAAGAAAGAATCTTATGCGTGACGAACTCGGAAGTTATTTAACTCAAGTTTCCTGGAAAAACTTAAATCAAGCAGCCAAAGATAAATTATTGTTGTGTTTGTTGGCTAATTTATCAGTGGCTGTTGCAGGCACCAGTGCCATGCGCCTTCCAAAGCCGCCTTTGCACAAAGGTCATTTGTTGTTTGATGGCGGAGAAACATCAAGTGCACGCGAGGCTGCTTTTTATAACGCCGCATTAATGCATGCAAGAACACAAGACGATTTCCATCCGATTGGCAATTTACATATTGCTACCATAGTTATACCTGCCATTTTTGCTCAAGCCGAACGATTAGGCTCAAAGGGCGAAGCATTTTTGGATGCTCTTGCAGTGTCGTATGCCACTGCAGCAGGTTTATCGCGTCAATTTTCACCCGTCACAACACCTAGAGGTTTGCGCTCAACGAGTTTGTATACCTGTATGGGCGCAGCAGTAGGAGTCGAACGATTGCACGGTAACAACGCAACAGCGATGGCCAATACATTGGGAATGGCATCGCAAACCAGTTTTGGAACAACTCAGTGTTGGCCCGACGGTACTGATGAATATCAATTTCATGTAGCCAATGCAGCCAGTCAAGCCTTGTTGTGTTCTGATTTAACGCAAGCCAAAGTTTTATCGGGAAAAAATGCATTAGATGGCCCTTATGGTTTTTACTCTGCTTTGATGGGTTTGAGGCCATCATTCCAAACCATCAAAAATGACTTTGAACCCAATGCGGCGATTGTTGAAACTGTTCTCAAGCGTTATCCAGTCAGTGGCATCTGTCAGCCTGTGGTTCGATTGTCTGAAAAACTGGCGTTGCAAGTTAAAGATCAAGCGATTGACAAAATTTTGCTTGAAATGAATGCGTTTGAGATGAACTATCCAGGCACGCTCAAAGAGGGTCCTGTTTTTCAATCATTCACTGATAAATTGATGAGTGCGAGGTATTGTTTAACTTCAGTTATTTCTGAAGGTCACTTTGATTTTGACGCTTTCATCAGTCATAACTATCAAAAGCTTGTACCCCTTATGGCGTGTACGAATGTGATTTCTGCCTCTGACTTGGGAACGCTTAGCTGTCGAATCACCATCACTTTAAAAAATGGGCAAACCATTCGTGATGAATTAAGAAATGGTGGCGCTCAGTTGGCTCTTGATTGGTCAAGCATTGATGAGTGGGCACAAGACTTGTGGATGGCTGGGAAACGAACGCCTTCATCTTATTCAAAAACACGAGACGTCATCCATGATTTGCACAAACTCCCATTGAGTGAATTAACAAAATGTCTTGCATTTGATTAATCTTTAAGATCGATTTCTATGCATATAAAAAAAGTCGAATCATTTATTTTGCACATACCCGTGACGGGTAGTCAGATTTCGGACAGCACGCATACGATTTCTCATTGGGGTGTGGTGGGCGCGATGATCACTGCAGAAGACGGCACGTGTGGTTATGGATTTACGGGAACGCACGCGCATTTACCCAGCGATCAACTCATTACACGTTGTATTGATACTTGTTTGGCACCTTTGTTGTTGGGTGACGATAGCGATGATATTGAACGTTTGTGGCAAAAAATTGCGCGTCAACCTGCGTTGCAATGGGTAGGGCGTGCAGGTATTACAACGATTGCGCACGCTGCGGTTGATATTGCGCTGTGGGATCTGAAAGCTAAGTTGCAACATATTGCTTTATGGAAATTGTTGGGTGGTCAAGTGCGCGATCGTGTTCGTGCATACAACACCGATATCGGTTGGTTGTCGATTCCTGATGATCAATTGATACGTGGAGCACAACAAGCGGTGGCCGATGGTTTTACAGGAATCAAAATCAAAGTGGGTTCAACGGTTGAGAGAGATCTCAAGCGTTTGCGTTCGGTGCGACAAGCGATTGGTGACGACATCACGCTTGCGATTGATGGAAACGGCAAATGGGATTTGGCCGACTGCTTGCGCTTTTGTCATGCGGCAGAGGACTCTCATGTTTTTTGGTTTGAAGAACCGTTGTGGTATGACGCCGTGCAATCGCATGCGCAGTTGGCACGTTCAACAAGTATTCCTGTCGCATTGGGCGAGCAGTTGTATAGCGTCGATGCATTTGCAGAATTTATCGGTCAACAAGCGATTCATTGGTTGCAACCCGATGTGACGCGCATGGCTGGCGTGACTGAAGTATTGCGTGTGATTGAATTAGCCAGTGCCCATCGGTTACCCGTTGCACCGCACGCGGGGGACATGAGTCAAATTCATCAACACCTTAATTTCAGTCGATCGACTTGTACTGTGTTGGAGTACATTCCTTGGATTAAGGATAGTTTTGAAGAGCCGGCGTTGGTGGTGGATGGCTATTACCAAGCGCCCCAGCAACCTGGGGCGAGTTCGACACCAACCCAACAAGCTTGGGGAAAATTTAGAAAACCGTTGTCTTAATTGACTTGAACTTTGTTGTCAATGGCGAGTTGTCGCCACAGCGGAATTTCAGTTGAAATAATTTTTGAAAATTCTTCAGATGTATTACTCATCGGCGTGACTGACATGGCGCTCATTTTCTTTTGCACATCGGGCATCTCAACAACCTTGGCAACGCCGTCTTGCAAAATTTTAATAATGTCAGCAGGCGTGCCAGCAGGCGCCAATAAACCAATCCATAAAGACACTTTGATATCAATGCCCAACTCGCTGAGTGTAGGAATATTCGGATAGTCTTTCATGCGCTTGGCCGATGTGACCGCTAATGCTTTGACACGACCGCTTTGGAGTCCTGCAAATGCAGGGCCTGCGTCTGCCAATGTCATGGTGACATCACCTGCCATCACGGCAGTAACTGAGTCGTTAGCGCCTTTATAGGGAATGTGTGTAAATTGTGCGCCAGTTTTGCGATTAAACAATTCTGTGATCAATTGAAAAGAAGCGGAGCTTGCACCGTAGTTCGATTTTTCTGGATTCTGTTTGGATTGATTGACCAAATCTTGAACTGTTTTTGCAGGGTTGCTGATATTGACCAGCAAGATGAGTGGTGAATCGCTTGCAAATGAAATTGGAATAAAGTCTTGCGGTGTGTAGGGCAGTTTGTTGTACACCGCGTGATTAAAAATGATCGGTCCTGGTGCGCCCATCAACAAGGTGTAACCATCGGGTTTGGCCTTGGCTACATAGGCGCTACCGACAACTGCACCAACGCTGGGTCTGTTTTCAACCACCACAGGTTGACCAATGACGGAAGGTAGTTTTTCAGACAAGATGCGAGCGATTGCGTCGACGCCACCGCCTGCTGAGTAGCCCACCACGATGGTGACGGGCTTGGTGGGATAGTCTGCTGCTTTTAACGCGAGGGGTGTTAACAGCAAGCAAGATAGGCTTAATAATGAAAGCACTGTTTTGAAGTATTGATTATTATGAAACATCTCTATCTCCTATTGAATTTATTGTTGACCGATTTGCACATTAAGCACCGCTGATTTACCCGCATCTACAGCTTTGAGGCAACGTGCAATCGATGCAGCAACTTCTTTGGGATCGCTGACGCATTCGCCATAAGCGCCAAAAGCTTCGCCGATTTTTTCAAACTGTCGTACCTGACCTTGCAGTCGTGCTTGAAATTCATTGGCGTGCACCGCTGCACCATCAGGATACACGCGCACCACCGCTTCTTTAACCGCTTGCCATCCGCCGTTATCAAGCACCACAGTAAAGATCGGTAATTGATATTGTTGAGACGCCGCATACACCGAAGTAGGCGTTGAAAAATGAAAACTACCGTCACCCACAATTTGAATCACGCGCGATTGGGGGCATGCGAGTTTGACGCCTAGCGCCATACCGCCGCTGTAGCCAAGTCCGCCGCCTGCGCTGCTGATGAGTGTGAGGGGAAGCGTGCGTTCGATGTGATTGAGTAACTGGGGTGCATTTCGAATAGCTTCGTTGATGACGATGTCGTTTTGATCAATGGCTTTACTGATTGTTGCTAACAAATAATCTGAAGAGATGGCGTTGACTTTGCCAGCGTCCTGTGCTGCACGATGGAGATTGTCTTTGCGTTGAGCAGATGAAACTTTGAAACTTTCTATGCGTGTGGCAACTTGTTGATGAAACGCTGCATCTGCTTTTTTGCGAATGATATTGGCCACTTGTTTTAAAACGCTTGCGCAGTCTGCGTTGATGCGCATGTCGGTGGCAAAGCCCCACATTGGAAAATCTTTTTTGATGGTGTCGACATCGATGTGCAACCAACGTGTTTCTGATTTGACTTTGACTACTTTGGGTAACCACGGAACATCCACATCGAGTAATAAACCAAGATCTGCACTTGCAACGCCTTTGCCCACATCAAATCCACCAAAGCAAGGTGAGTTGCGATTGATATTCATGTAGTTGGGGCTGAATTCAAACACTTGAATACCGCACAACAATGCGAGCTCTTCTAGCGCCGCGACGGCCTCTGGATTGCGACCTAAGTAAGCAGTGACAGCGATGGGACTCTTGGCGCTCATCAACTTTGATGCAATGGCCTGTGCGCGTTCATCGTCGATACCACCTGAAGATACGGCACCGTATCGATCTTCTTCAAAATTGTGCATGCTCGATATGTTGATTTTTTCTGCGAGTACTTCTCGTGGCAATGTGAGATACACAGGACCCTTGGGATCGCTTTGCATCATGGAGTGACCACGTCGCAACACTTCTTTGGTAACAACGCCATGGGGCAACACATATTCCCATTTGGTATACGGTCTAACCAAACTTGCCATATCAAATGGATCTTGCACAAAGTGTACATAGTTGTCGCGAGAGCCTGTGAGTTCGCCGCGCATCGTGAAAGGCGCTTTACCAGCCATCAACATCACGGGTAACCGTCCACGAAACATGTTGTGCATGCCCATGGCAGCATTGGCCGTTCCTGCGTCCACATGTACCACAACGGCTTGCCCTCGACCCGTGATGGCTGCAAAGCCCGCGGCCATATGAATGGCAACGTTTTCGTGCGGGCACAAAATAATTTTGGGGTGCTTGCGACCTTGCTCATCCCAGCGGGCTAACTCTTCAATGATGGGCGCGTGATCGGTACCGAAATTACTGAAAATGTATTCAATCCCAAGATCGTTGAGTCCTTCGATTAAAAAATGCGCGGTGGTGTTTTGTTGGGGATGGTTCATTTCACTCCGGTTTGAATCCAGCTGTTTTTAATAACTCCGCACTTTGCGCCACATCAGATGCAATGAATTTACTGAATTGATCCAAA
Organism: Betaproteobacteria bacterium; assembly: GCA_009921265.1. Lineage (GTDB taxonomy): Bacteria > Pseudomonadota > Gammaproteobacteria > Burkholderiales > Burkholderiaceae_C > Limnohabitans. The sequence continues at coordinate 37,372 of RFYV01000016.1, forward strand.
CTCTCTGTAACACCATCAACACCAATCGTTGTGAACGCGCCATTTTTAATGAGATCTGAAACTGTGTCGTTGATGGCTTGATGCAACCATTGAATGCGATCTTTTGGTGTATCTTTGGGTGCCCACACACCATACCAAGATGCGTACACCATGCCTGGTAATCCGCTTTCAATCGCAGTAGGTACATCGGGTGCGAGTGCGCTGCGTTTGGCGGATGTTGTGACCAATGGACGAACCTTGCCCGACTTGGCCATGGGCAACAATGAAATGATGGAGTCAAGCAATATTTGTGAATGACCGCCTGCAATATCAACCAATGCAGGTGCTGTTCCTTTGTAAGGCGCCATCACCAATTTCATTTGTGTTTTTTGAGCCAACATCAACGTTGCCAAATGACTCGGTGCGCCCATCGCAGGCAATGCGGCTGTCCACTTATCGGGTTGTTGACGCACAGCATCAATAACTTCTTTGAGTGTTTGTTCTTTGAGTGTGGGCGTGACCACCATCATCAAAGGCGCTTCGCCCACGCGTGCGACGGGTGCAAAGTCATTCACAGGGTCATAAGGGGGCTTGCTCATCACCAAATTTGTGAGGATGTGTGTTGCAGCTGAATACAACAAGGTGTAGCCATCAGGTGTTGCGCTTTGAACCACTTTACTTCCTACCGTGCCACTGGCGCCCGGTCTGTTCTCGACAATGACAGCAACGCCTAATCGTGTTTGCATTTGACGTGCAAGAACGCGTGCTGATTGATCAACACCGCCGCCAGGCGCAAAAGGCACAATTAATTTAATGGGTTGATCGGGAAATTTTCCGCTCTGTGCCCAAGAGAGATTGAAAGTTATGGCAAGCCCCATGCAAGCAATGGTTTGAATCCAACGTTGACTCATGATGGTGTCTCCTCGATATTTTTATGAATGATGCGCTTCAATGGATGAAATACTGTTTTCCAATGCTTGAACAAGATCTTCTGCACTTTTGTGTCCTTCGGGTCCATGACCTTCGGCCAATAGACTGAGCAATGGCTCAATACTGCCCCTTCGTCCTGCGCTGGGTTGTGATTGCAGCCATTTCGCAATGTTGGGACGCTTTTCGAATCTTTCGATAATACTCTCCCACAGCATTTCATCCAATACCCCAGCATCGATGGCTAAATCAATACCGCATCCGCAACCATATAGCACTGAAACGTCTCTACTCGCTCTAAGCCAGCGCCCGCACAACTGCAATGCATGAAGGCGAGTTTGATTGTTTAAAACTGCGGTCTTCATACAGTACTCTTTAATCGCAGTTTTGTTTTTTCTTCGGTGGTGAGTTTGACACCATAGTTTTTTTTTGCAAACGCTGGCGTGATGTAACCCAATCGCAAGTCTTGTAAAACAGATTCGCGTTTTCTATTTTTTGGATAACCAAAACCTCCGCCACCGCCCGAGTAAATCACATAAGACTCGCCTTTTTGTAATCGCATGTTGACTTTACCCGTTGGGTATAAGGTCAGACTGCCATCTTTTTTTCTCATGCCCACTCGGTTACCCAATGCAGATTGCCCGCCCTCAAGTCCCCAAGGTGGATGATTGACGCGGTCCATTCTTGTTTGATAGTTAACGTTGGTTAATGCAAGCACTTCGGCCTCTGCGCCCAATCCTCCTCTAAATTGTCCAGCACCGCACGAGTCTTCTCGCAATCTGTAGTATTGAACGACCAATGGAAATTTATTTTCGACTTGTTCGGTGGGGCCGTTGTGTGTATCGCCATCGTTCATGGCAACCGTTACATTGACGCCGTCTTCATCCTGCTTAGCACCCCAACCGCCACCAATTAATCCACCTAAATAAATCCACAGTTTGCCGTCGCGCGGATGAAAGCCGTTGACATTGGCAATGACCAAGTCGGCGTGATGGCCTGCAATCACGCGTTGTGGAATGGCTTTGGCCAATGCTTTAAAAATCGTATCAACCACCGTCATTGGATACGTCATCCACACACGCATCGGTGCTGGATGCAATGCACTAACAACAGTACCTTTGGGAATAATCACTTTGAGCGGCCTGAAATTACCATCGTTGATCGGGTGGTCGGTGGAGAGTGTTAAACATTTGAATGCCACTTGTGCACAAGCCACGCCCGCACCTGAATTAAAAAATCCTTTGACTTGTGGACTCATACGAGAGAGATCGACGATCATCTCATCACCTTTGACAGTGACTTTGACGCGAATAGGAACGGCTTGATCAAGATCGACAGCATCGTCATCCATGAATGATTCAGCTTCATAAACACCATCGGGTATTTGCTTGACGATGGCGCGTGCTTCTGCTTCGGTGTGATCCATGATGGCACCCAATGCTGCTTGCCATTGATTGATGGAGTGACGCTCGAGCATTTCTTCAACGTGTTTAACACCCACGCGACATGCAGATAGTTGCGCTTCAAGATCGCCTGCTGCGCGATCGCGACGACGCACATTCATCAAAATCAATTCGCGCATTTCTTCATTTAAAACACCACGGCTGTGATATTTGATCAACGGAATTTGCAAGCCTTCTGCATAAATATCGGTGGTCACGCCATTGAGAATGCCGCCAATGTCTTGCCAATGTGCCATGCAAGTGGCAAAAGCCACAATGCGTTGTTTGTGAAATACTGGAATTGAAAAAGTCAGGTGGTTGAGGTGAGCGCCCGTTGTGTAGGAGTCGTTGGTGAGCAAGATATCACCTGGATGAATATTTTCTTCACTCCAGTGTGCCAGTTTCGCTTTGACGACGTCACTCATTCCACGAATGAACATGGGAAGACCTAAGCCAATGGAGAGAGTGTTGCCATAGTGATCAAACAAACCGACAGTAAAGTCGAGTGCCTCATAGATGATCATGTTGTAAGACGTGCGCATCAGCACGGACTTCATCTCTTCGGTGGCTGCGACCAAACTGTTGCGGATGAGTTCAACTGCAACTGGATCTGCCAAAGATTTTTGACGTTTAGTTTTTGCTTTCATTTTTTCCCCTGATTAATGCTCAAGTGAAGATTGCCAAATACATCGACTTTAACGCGATCTCCTGGTTCAACAACGGTGGTGCTAGCGTGTTCTTCAATTAACGCAGGCCCTTGAATTACATTGCCTGCAAGCAAATGCTCTCGAGCAAAAACAGGTGTGTCGCACCAACCGTGAATGCCAAAATAAGCTTTGCGGCGACCTGTTGAACTCGAATTCAACGGCTTGGATATTCCGCTTTGTATTTTTTCTAGCGTTGGTTTTTTCATCACGCCGCTGATAGCACTTCGAATACTGACAATTTCTGCCATCTCATGCGGGGAACCGCGTCCATAACGTTCTTCGTGCGCTTGATCAAATGATTGCTTGACTAAGTCCATATTTTTTTGTTTAAAAGCACTGAAAGGTATTTCAACTGTCACCGCGTGCTCTTGTCCCACATAACGCATATCCAAATAACGTTGTACGACAACACGTTGAATCGGTAGACCCGAATCTTTTTGTGCTTTAAATCCTGTGGACTCCAAATCTTCAAAACATGCATTGAGTTGTTGAACTTGAACATCGCCCAATATGATGAACATGGAGCGAACCAAATCTTTGCGAAAGTTGGCGAGCAGCATACCGAATGCAGAAAAATGTCCAGGTGCTCTTGGAATAATCACATGCGGTATTCGTAATTCGCGAGCAACCATAGAAGCGTGCAAGGGGCCCGCACCGCCATAAGCAAATAAATAGGGAAATGCACCTGGGTCTAAACCGCGATCGGTGGTGACACCTTTGACCGCATGAGACATCGATGCAGCAGCAATTTGCAAAATTCCGTAGGCTGCTTTGGTCACATCCAAACCCAAAGGTTTTGCAATTTTGTTGAGCATCGCTGTTTGACTGGCTTTGCTATAGAGTTGCATTTCTCCGCCCAAAAAATGATCGGGGTTGAGCCTGCCAAGCAACAAGTTAGCGTCTGTGACGGTGGGTTGTGTTCCACCTAAGCCATAACAAACAGGGCCAGGCATCGCACCTGCACTTTGAGGGCCAACACGCAATGCGCCTGTTGCGCTGAGTGTGGCCATGCTGCCGCCACCCGTTCCTACTTCATGAATATCAATCATGGGTGTGAGCAAAGGCAAACCCGTGAGATAACCACCAATCATCACGCTATTGGCCACCAAAGCTTCGCCTGCGCGAACCACGCCTGCTTTTGCTGTTGTGCCACCCATATCAAATGCAATGGCGTTTGGAATGTTTAAGGCTTCGCACAAAACTTGTGTGCCAATGACACCTGATGCAGGACCTGACTCCATCATGCGCACACAATCTTTGCGAGCTTCCTTGAGCGAATAAAGACCGCCCGTTGATTGGACTACGTGAAACTGTCCAGAAAATTTTTCTGTTTTTAATTCAGTTTCAATTTCGCCTAGGTAGCGATCGATGCGAGGACCAATATAGGCATTGGCAACAACAGTCGATGTTCTTTCAAACTCTCTGTACTCTTGCGATAAATCAGATGAAATAGAAACAAAAAGATGAGGCAATTTTTTTCGTATTTGATTACGTACCATGACTTCATGTTTTGGATTTCTGTAGGCGTGTAAAAACAAAATTGCAACGGCTTCTATATCGAGTTTTGCTAATTCATTAATCAATGCATCAAGCTCAGGCTGATTCAAGGGCAGATGGATCGTGCCGTTAGCAAGTAATCTTTCGGTCAATTCAAATCGCAAATCGCGCTCGACCAAGGGCTGGTGCTTGCGATGATGAAGATTGAATGAATCAGGGCGATTGATGCGTCCGATTTCATAGATGTCTCTAAAGCCACGCGTCGTGATCAATGCGGTTTTTGCACCTGAGCGCTCGAGCATGGTATTGATGGCGATGGTGGATCCATGCAGAAATAATTGCGCCTGATCAATGGCAATTCCTGTTTTGTGAACACCATCCAAAATACCAGCCACCAAGCGATGGGGTGTGCTTAATGTTTTACCTAAATAGAGGCGTCCTTTTTTTTCATCAAAAGCGGCTACGTCGGTGAATGTGCCGCCAATGTCGGCGGCTAATCGAATGATTTTGTTTGTTTTGGACTTCATCTGCTGACTGTTTATTTTTTAAATGGAGATCAATGAATATGATTTTTTATTGCAAGTAATTAGTCGAGTTTCATGCCCACCTCTCGAATCACTTGACCAAACCGTTTGAAATCATTGGCGATGATGGCGCCAAATTCTTCTTTGAGCTCCGAACGTGGGTCGTATCCCATGGCCATTAACTTTTCACGCACATCGGGTAGGGCGGTGATACGCGCCAATTCTTGACTGAGTTTTTGAACAATATCTGCAGGAGTATTGGCTGCAACAACAACGCCGTTCCACGATTCGTATTCGAAGTTGGGTAGATTGAGTTCTTTGATCTCTCTGATGGTGGGTACTTCTGGCAAGTTTGGGCTTCGTTTTTTTCCAGTCATGGCCAAGGCTTTGAGTTTGCCGGCTCGGATATTGGGTAAGGGCCCGACTTGGCTGTCAAACACCAAATTAATTTCACCACTCAATATTGCCAGGGTCATTGGTGCATTGCCTTTATAAGGAATGTGCAACATTCGCGTGTTCGCTTGAGAGTTGAACAATTCGGCTCCCATATGCAAAGGGCCGCCACTGCCTGATGATCCATACGTTAACTTACCTGGATTTGCTTTGGCATAGCTGATTAGCTCTTGCATATTTTGCGCGGGTACCGAAGGATGCGCAGCAATCACCAAACCATAAGATGCGATTAAACCGATGGGTGTGAAGTCACGCAGGGGGTCCCAATTGAGTCGAGCCATATGTGGTTGTATGGACATGCCACTGGTGGCGAGCAACAGTGTGTAGCCATCAGGTTGCGAGCGAGCAACGTATTCGGTTCCGATATTTCCACCTGCACCAGGCCTCGTTTCAACCACCACGGGCTGACCCAACCCTTCAGACATTTTTTGAGCTACCAAACGAACCGTTGATTCTGCGCCGCCGCCTGGTGGAAAGGGAACAATGAAACGAATCGGTTTATTGGGAAAGCCTTGAGCCCAAGATACATTGCCAAGCAAAGTTAAAAGGAGCAATGCAATTATTTTTGATGGGTTTATGAAATTCAATGGGGGTCTCCAAATTTTGTAGTTTTCTGAGTTGAGCATTTATTCTTGAATGGTAACTGAAAGGATGAAAAATCTCTGTCGCATCCACCCTAAGTTCGATGCCGAGTTCATAATCAAAAAGTACTTACTTTTTGATATCAAAGCATTTCAACATTCAATGTTGCATGGTTTACACGTACGAGCCTCAAATCATGTATCTTTCGGTATCTTTAAAAGTAAAGGATCTTCTATGTTGCGCAGCACCGATCGATTTTTAACGACTCACACAGGCAGTTTGCCCAGACCTGATGACTTGATCAAAAGTATGTTTGCCAAGGAAGAGGGCGTGCCTGTTGATCCAGAGGCACTCAATCAGCGCATTACAACAGCGGTTGAAGAAGTGGTGATCAAGCAAGCAAAAGCGGGTGTTGATTTGGTGAATGATGGTGAAATGAGTAAGCCCAGTTATGCGACCTATGTGAAAGACCGGTTGGCGGGTTTTGGTGGAACAGGCAATACATTTGTGTATCAAGATTTGGCAGAGTTTCCGGTGCTAGAGAGAAAAGTATTTGGCGATCCTGGCCGATCACGAAGAAAAACACCTGCATGCAATGGCCCCATCTCTGTGAGTAATCCGCAAGCAGTTGCCATTGATACACAAAATTTAAAAGATGCGTTTGTGAAACACAAATCAAAGCAAGCGGCGCAAGAAATGTTTATGAGTGCAGCGTCGCCTGGCGTGGTTTCACTTTTTTTTCGCAATGACCATTACAAATCACAAGAAGATTATTTGCACGCGATTGCGCACACCATGAGACATGAGTACGAATCGGTTGCCAAGGCGGGTATTATTTTACAAATTGATTGTCCCGATTTAGCCATGGGGCGGCATATTCAATACGCCGATTTATCGATTGCAGAATTTAGAAAGCGCGCACAAATGCATGTGGAAGCTTTGAACTATGCGGTTGAAAATATTCCTGCTGAGCAACTGCGCATGCATGTGTGTTGGGGTAACTATGAAGGACCGCATCATTGCGATGTGGATATGTCTGAAATCATTGATATTGTTTTTAAAGCCAAGCCACACGCGATTTCATTTGAAGCGGCTAATCCTCGTCACGCACATGAATGGACTTTGTTTGAAAAAGTTAAGTTGCCCGATGGCAAAGTATTGATTCCTGGTGTGTTGGAATCAAAAACTAATTTTATTGAACACCCCGAATTGATTGCTCAACGCATTGCGCGTTATGCCAATTTAGTAGGGCGTGAAAATGTAATTGCAGGTAGCGACTGCGGTTATGGCACTTGGGTGGGTCAGGCCGCAGTTGATCCCGATGTGGTTTGGGCAAAATTTGCCGCAATGGTTGAGGGCGCAAAAATTGCCAGCAAACAATTTTGGAAAAATTAATACGGTGCGTAGGTATTTACTAAGTTGATCGAGTCAGCGTAGTTTCCAAAAGGTTTCAGATCGAATGATTCGCTGATGGGGGCGCGCAACTCAATCAATCCCAAATAATCGATTCCCGTTTCAGTGACGTTTGTTAATACACGCATTTGTTTTGTTTCGGCAAGACTTTCAAAGTTGCTGCGCATTCCTGCAATGATGGTGGGTGCTGCTTTTGAATCTAAATTTTTAAAACGAATGACCATCACGCGTGCGCAAATCCCCGTGATTTTGTTGCCAGGATAAATTTGTTCACCCGCTGTTCGATCCACTTTGACGCGACCTGTGACGCGCTTGGTCCATGGGCTGGATTGATCGAACGAAACCTTCAGGTATTCGGGTGATGAAAGCACTTCGGGTGCAGCCATGTCATAAATGGCCAAAAATTTGGGAAAACCCGAAGTACAAACAAAACGAATGCCCGTTTCGAATCCACGAACAGCTACACGCTCTGGAATATGCTCGTTGTCATACCATGCGGTGAACTCGTCTTCCATGCCAGCAGGTGGCTGCATCATGACTAATAAAAAACCTTTGTTGCTCATGTTGATTCTCTCGGTTGTGGTGACTTGTTTCTCAGACCGTTCTGTTATAGGATGACTTGGTTTGATTTTTTGTCACGCATGCGACAAAAACCCAAAAGTAAAACCTAATTGGTGTCATGCTTCGCATTAATGGTGAATAATTAAAGGCGACATTTTGATGATTAATCGACGCAAATTTTCGACGCTTATGAGTCTTTCAACAATAGGCCTCACATCGGCTCAAGCGGCTGAATGGCCAGAAAGACCGGTCACCATTGTGGTTCCATTTGCGCCTGGTGGTGCTACCGACGTTGCTGCCAGAATTTTGGCGCAAGAGTTGACCCAAAAATTTGGCCAACCTTTTTTAGTCGATAACAAAGCCGGTGCAGCTGGCAATATTGGTTTAGAGGCCGTGATACGTTCTCCTGCCAATGGATACACGCTTGCATTTGCAACTATGGGCTCGCTGACAACCAATCCCCATATTTATGGCAATGCCAAATTCAATGTAGAGCGTGATCTGCGTCCAATTTCGCAGACATTCAAAGTTGATCATGTGTTAGTTGTAAATCCCAAGGTGCCCGCAAAAGATGTCGCACAGTTAATTGCTTATGCAAAAGCCAATCCAGACAAATTAACCTATGGTTCTGCAGGAACGGGTTCCTCGGTTCAAATGTTTGCCATTCTTTTGGAGATGCGAACAGGCATCAAAATGCGTCACATTCCTTACAAAGGTTCTGCTCCAGCCTTGGCGGATTTGTTGTCGGGCAATATCGATATTTTGATGGATTCGGTACCTACATCATTGAGTCAAATTCAAGCAGGCAAGGTGCGCGCATTAGCCATCACCAGTGGCGTGCGAAATAAGCGAGTGCCCGACGTTCCAACCATGCAAGAGGCGGGTATTGCTGACTATGACACGGCGGCTTGGGGCTCGTTGATGGCCCCTACAGGAACGCCCGACGCGTTGATTGCCCGTTTAAGTGAGGCCGTTCAAGAGGCCTATAAAAAACCTAGTGTCATTGAAAAGTTTCTTGCACAAGGCATGGACCCCGTTGCTTCAACACCCACCCAACTGTCATCTTTGATTCAGCGTGACACAGAACTTTGGGGTAAAGTGGTCAGCGCAGGTAAGGTAAAAATTGATTAAGCTCAAGGAGACAAAAAATGAATTTGAATTCTTTATTCAAATCAGTATTGACTTTATGCGTTTGTTTTTTTGTTACGGTGCATGCGAGTTTTGCGCAAGATGCTTATCCCACCAAAAAACCGATCACACTTATCACACCCTATCCAGCGGGTGGTGCCAGTGATGTACTGACGCGAATTCTTGGTGCATCACTGAGTAAAACATTAGGCCAAGTTGTTACCGTTCAAAATCAAACGGGTGCGGGTGGCACGATTGGTTCTCGATTTGTTGCCAATGCACCTGCTGATGGATATACATTGCTGTTGCAGCATTTTAGCATGGCCACAGGTCCTTATCTTTACAAAGACCTTCAATTCGATCCCTTAAAAAGTTTCGAACACGTGGGTCTTTTTGCTGAGACTGCTTTTATTCTTGTGAGTGGAAAACAGTTTGCTCCCAACAATATGAAAGAGTTGGTTGAACACATCAAGTTAAACAAAGAAAAAGTGACGTTTGCCACAGGTGGAATTGGTAGTGGTGGACATTTGTTTGGAATTATTTTGGAACAATCTCTCGGTACCAAAATCACGCCTGTTCATTACCGTGGCGCAGCGCCCGCGATGGTCGATGTGTTGGCAGGACGCGTTGATTTGCTGTGTGACAGCCCAGGACCTGTTAAGCCCCATTTGGTAACGGGTGCGCTCAAACCATTTGCCCTTACAGGGCCTAATCGACTCGCTGGTGTGCCCAATATACCAACAGTCGCAGAGACTCAATACAAAGAGTTAACTATGAGCTTGTGGTACGGTTTGTATGCTCCCAAAGGTACGCCGAAAGCGATTGTTGATCGAATCTCTGAAGCGCTTCAAGTCGCAATGAAGGATCGATCCATCGACACGCAATTAGACAAAATAGACACTGCGTTACTTTCACCTGATCAAGGGACACCCAATGCACTCTACAAAAGACTTTCTAACGAAATGGATATGTGGGGACCTGTGATTAAAAAAGCAGGCGTGATTCCTGAGTAAAAATTTAATTCAATGGATGAAAAAATGAATCAAGATTCAACTTCGAAACAATCCGATACAGCACTGGCTGGTGTTCGTGTTGTTGACCTCACTCAATTTGAAGCGGGTACTTCATGCACCGAAACACTGGCCTGGATGGGTGCAGAAGTTATTAAGGTTGAGCCGCCCGTTAGAGGAGAGCAGGGGCGCAACGCGCACGACGGCCCTGGTGTGGATTCCACTTACTTTATGTTGCTCAATGCCAATAAACGCAGCGTGACGTGCAATCTCAAAAGCGAAGAGGGTCGTCGCTTAATGGTGGGCATGATTGAAAAAGCCGATGTGTTTATAGAAAACTTTGCGCCAGGTGTGATTGAAAGACTGGGTTTTAGTTATGAGCAGGTCATGGCCATTAATCCGCGAATTATTTATGCGCAAATCAAAGGATTTGCACCTGATGGCCCGTTTGCAAATTATCTTTCTTTCGATCCGATTGCTCAGGCTGCAGGCGGTGGTTTGTCAATTACGGGCGAGCCCGATGGTCGTCCATTAAAACCAGGTTTAAATGTGGGAGACAGTGGTGCAGGTTTGCATTGCGCCATTGGTATATTGGGCGCACTGTTTCAACGCTACAAAAGCAACAAAGGTCAGCGAATTGAAATTTCAATGCAAGATGCAGTGATTAATTTTGGTCGTATTGCGTATGCGGCTCAAGCCTTGTTTAATCAACCCGCGCCGCGCACAGGCAATCAAAGTATTATTGCGGGTACATCACCCAGCGAAGTGTATCCATGCAAGGGTGGTGGTCCCAATGATTATTGTTATGTCTATACAACGAGAGCAGGCAATCATCAGTGGGAGAGTTGTTTAAAAATTATTGGTCGATCTGACTTGTTAGAAGATGAAAGATTTTCAACACCTCGCAAACGACAAGATAACTATAAGCTTGTTGATGAAATACTCTCAGCTTGGACAATCAATTACAACAAGCGCGAAGTGATGAGGATTTTGGGGGATGCGGGTGTTCCTGCCAGTGCTGTGTTCGATACGATGGAACTCTCAAGCGATCCCGATTTGCGCAAGCGCGGCACTTTTGTCTCTGTGACGCATCCCGTTAAAGGCGAGTTTGTGATGCCCGGCTTTATGGTTAAGATGAGCGGCTCAAACGTGCCGATCAAACACGCACCCTTATTGGGTGCAGACAACCAAGCCATCTATGGTGACTTGCTGGGTTTGAGCGAGAAAGAACTCAACGAGTTGAAAGAAAAAAAAGTGATTTGATTTTTTCACATTTTGTATTTCTTTTAGGTTGAAAAATTAGTGAAGTTGGCTGTGCCTGCGCGTGCACGCCAATCGGTGACGACATTGACCAATGCAGTTTTGCCTGCTGCCACTGCTTGACTTGCGCGTTGCAATGCGCCACGAATATCTTCGGGCCGCTCAACATATTCACCATGGCATCCGAGCGACTCCGCCATCAAATCAAATCGCGTATATCCCAAATCGCGACCTGGTTTGACCTTATCTGGATCTGCAGTCCAACCCCCATTCAAACTAATCACCACGAGTATGGGAAGTTGATGTCTTACGGCAGTATCAAGCTCCATGGCATTGAGTCCGAACGATCCGTCTCCATGCAGCACCAATACTTTGTGATCTGGTTTTGCGGCCTTTGCACCCACACCAAATGGCAAGCCCACACCCATGGTGCCAAAGGGGCCTGAGTTGAGGCGATGTCCTGGTAAGAAGCTTGGAATGCTTTGTCTGCCGTAATTTAAAATTTCTTGACCATCGACTACCAAAATCGTATCGCGATCGATGAAGTCACGAATTTCTTTGCAAAGTCTGAGCGGATGAATCGGCATTTGATCGGTTGCCAATTGCGCTTCGTGTGCAGGCAAGCGTTTTTGTTCAATGGCTTTCAGTTTGTCGCGCCACTCTTGATATTGACTTGATGACAACTTGGATTTGAATGCGAAAGTCATTTGATCTAACACTACACCCGCATCACCTAATACACCTAAATCAACTCTTTCGATGCCTTCAGTTTCATTGGGGTCGATATCGATTCGTATAAAAAAAGCTTTTTCTGAAAAACGTGGTGACTTGCCTTGTGCAAAAACATAGTTGAGTCGGGTGCCAATGACCAATACGCAATCGGCTTCTTTGAATGCAGTTGATCTTGCATGTCCAAAAAAGTGTGGATCATCTTCTGCAATAACACCGCGCCCTTGAGGCGTTGTATAAAAGGGGATGCCACTGGCGTTAACAAATTGCTGAAGTGCATGCGATGCTTTGGACCAAATCACGCCACTGCCCGATAAAATAATCGGTTGCTTGGCTTTGCTTAACGCTTGCATGATGTGTGCAAGCGTTTCGGTTGAAGCGGCTGGTTTGGAGATCACACGTTCCATGGCGGGCTTGGGCCAATGCACGTCTTCTTCTTCAACTTCTGCATAAAGAATATCGCCAGGTAGATCTAAAAAGACGGGACCTGGTTTTCCTGCAGTTGCATGGCGAAAAGCCATATCAATGTATTCTGGAATCCGTTCTGTGTGGTGAACGCGCTCGGCCCATTTGGTAACGGGTCGCATGATTGCCAATTGATCAATTTCTTGAAACGATCCTGTGAGTACTGAATTGAGTGGACTCGATCCACCCAGAGCAACAACGGGCGCACAATCGATTAAAGCATTGGCCAATCCCGTTGTGAGATTGATGGTGCCAGGGCCAGACGCTGCCGCGCAAACGCCAGGCTTGGAGCGCACTCGCGAATAAGCTTGCGCCATCATGGCTGCCGCTTGTTCGTGTCTCACATCGATGGCGCGGATGTTGTTTGTGATGGCGGCATTGATCGAGTCATTCATGGGACCACCCATGATGAAAAATAATGTGTCAACGCCTTGTTGCGCTAGTGCACGACCGAGTAAGGTATATCCTCTGACTTTCATTTCGATGTTCCTGATGAATGAGTAATGTTGAAGAGACTATTGTGGCCGAAGAATACCATCTGCACATTCACTTACTTGACAGTGAGTGGTCGGCTTAATTGGTAGGCTTGGTCGATTAAGTGCATGCTATCTAACATGGCATCGAGCCCTGCAAGAGGCTCTTGGCCTTTGGAGAATCGATCCAGTGTTTCGTGCATGAAATCAACATAGTGCGGCACATTGGTGGTTGAAATCGCATGATTGACGCTATGGCCTTCGTAATCACGAATTTCTAAATTCATCGGGCCCCAAGCGGTGAGGTAGTGCTTAGATGTGCGAATGGAGTAGTGCATGTCAAAGTGGTTGGTTGGCGCAGGATAAAGATAACCCGTCTCGATCAACACACTTTTGTTATTGGACATGATGGTGACTGCCGAATAATCTTCAACTGGATATTTCCATGCGTCGTTGCTCATCAAAGTAGAGGAGACCTTGGCGTTGGGTCCCAAAATCATGCATGCCAAATCAAAAAAATGAACGCCTAAATTGATGGTACATCCGCCGCCCGATTGCAATGGATCAAGCATCCAACTGCAACCGTTTTGGAGATAGCGGCTCGCAGACCCTGCAATAAAACGAAACGTTGCGTACGTGGCTTCTTCTTGACTCAGTATTTGACTGAGTTGTTTGACAAAAGGGCCGTGTCGCATCACCAAGGGCACTGCTGCAAAAACAGATTTCTTTTTAGCGTTGGCCGCAATCGATGCCACTTCGATAGCGTTCATGCCGCAAGGTTTTTCAATTGCAAATGCAATGCCTTCATCAATTAAATATTGCGCGGTGCTGGCCATTTCGCAGTGACGTCCCAAGACCACGACAAAATCGGGCTTGAGAGAGTCACACATGGCGCGGTAATCAGTTTGCCCGACACAGCCGATGCGTTTTTTAAAACTATCGACGACGGATTGATCAGGATCGCTGATGCCACACACTTCAACATGAGCCATCTCAAGCAAAGGGTCGAGATAAAACCCCGTATGCCAGTGAGAGACGCCGATGAGGGCGACTCGATTTTTTTTTATTTGGGCCAAACGGTTCCTTGACTAGTGGATACATCTCGCATACCTTTGTAGACAAATTTTTGCAAACGCTTGCCTTCGTAGGTTTCTGTTGTGTAGATATTGCCTTTGGAATCTGTGGCAATGCTGTGCACGCCAAAGAATTGGCCAGGTTGTCTTCCACCGTCGCCAAAGTTGGTGACCTCCATCAAGGTTTCACGCAAAATCACACGCACTTTTTCGTTGGTGCCGTCAGCCAGAAAAATAAACCGTTGTTGTGGGTCTTTAGAGAAAGCCAAGTCCCATGTAGATCCTGACCCCAAGGTTTGACGTGCAAAGTGAGCTTCTTTCACATAAGTGCCGTCAGGCTTGAACACTTGCAAACGATTGGATTGTCGATCGCAAACATAAACCAATCCATCGTTACTTCTCTCAACACAATGCACAGGATTTCTAAATTGCTTGGGTGGAGCAGCAGAGGGATCAAACTTACCTAAATCAGCGTCATCGGGTTTGCTGCCATAGGCGCCCCAATAGCGTTTCATTTTTCCAGTTTCTGCATCTAATACAGCGATGCGTTTGTTTTTATAACCAT
>RFYV01000151.1 GCA_009921265.1 Betaproteobacteria bacterium
TATTGAATTGTTAAAACAAGCGCTTGAGAAATCAGAACAAGCCAAACAAAAGCAGCAGGCGGAAGAATCAGACAAAGAACGAGATGATCTTGCCAATAAGTATCGAGAGCTTTCAAGACAGGAAAAGATTTTGCGGCAAGAAGTTTCCACAATCCTTCCACCCGATCAAAAAGAACTTGATCGAAAGTCGGCCGCAATCTCCCGAGAGTTGGCGGAGCGACAGAAAACGCTTCGAGGACAAATTTCCAATATTTCAAATCAATCAGACATTGTGAAAGAGTCGGCGGTATTTCTAAAAACTCATCAACTTATTGATGGTTGGTTGGGGTTGACGCAAGATGAACTTTCCAATTCAAGGCCTACCCCAGAAACGGTGGCACAGTGCGATTTCACAACAGAAGCGTTAGAAGCACTGGCGGGGTCGCTTACTGATCCAGAACAAAAAGATGATCCATTTGCACAAAACAATTCTGAAAATGGAGGGGGTGGTGGCGAAGGAGGAGCCGGAGAGCAAAAGAAAAAAATTCCACCTATTGCTGAGATACGACTTGTTCGTGAATTACAAGCCCAGATCAATCGAAGAACAAAAGTAATGGAAGATGTTGGCGTGAATTCACCCGGCGCGGCGAAAGCCATGGAAGATCTTTCCAAACTGCAGAACGATGTTCGGGTGCTTGGTGAAGAATGGGTTTCTAAAATGAAGAAAGAGGCAAACCCCCCCGCCACTAATAAAAAAACACCACAAAATAATAAAAATGAACCTGCAATTCAGGGATCAGTATCCCGCGAAACACTTGGAGCGTTTGTAAACACACAGACCCAAAAAGAGGCGACCCAAGACGCGACCCAGACAAATCAGACAGCAACAAAGTCTCCAGATAATTCAACAGCACCCCCACCAAAAACACTGGATGAATTATTAGGCATCTCTGGTGCGGGTGGTGAAAAAGCAGCCCAGACACAACGCAAAGACAACCTAGAGCGCGGTCTGAACGAAGAATCGTTGAACGATCTGGCTGAGGCCGCAATGCAAGATATGAAACTTGCCGAGAAATTGGTTTCACAAGATCACGACACTGGCATTGGTACACAGCGCGTACAGGCTCAGGCGCTGTCTCGATTAGACGCTCTGATTGAAGCAGCGGTGAAGTTTGAAAAATCATCGTCAAAAAAGTCTTCAAAAAATAAATCGCAAAAAGATAAATCTAATTCAAAACCTGAGTCTGGATCACAAACAAATCCAGACGGAGAAAAGACAAGCGAGGGTGATGATTCAAAAAAAGATGGAAATAAAAAATCAGAATCTAATCCGGGCGGAGAAAAAAATAAGGAATCTGAACGAAACAAGAACGGCGAGTCGGGCGACAACGTACAGCCACCAGATTTTATGGACGCGCAACTTCAGCCCGATTCTGCTTTAGATGAGGGACGTTCGGAATGGGGACGACTCCCGCAACGCATCCGTGAAATCATGTCACAAAGCCGCCGTGATCGAATTAGCGCGCTCTATCAAAAAGCGACAGAAGCCTATTATCGACGTATGGCAGAGGATCGTGGACCATGATGAATACAAGCCCCACACATTTAACAGCGGCAATCATGGCCATACTTTTTTGTATCACCAATCAACAAGCGTTTACGGTTGGTAATGATCAAATTCAAAATGCAGATACACAGGTTGAAAAACCAAACGACCAAAAATTCCCCAACCAATCCGCGGTTGCGCCCCCTACGGATCAGAACAAAAACATAAAGCCACCCACGCCAGTTGAGACAATTGATCTTGATAAGGAGCGACCGGTTGATGTTGGCGCAAGCGCGCAAAATGCTCCAATGGAATCTGAGATCACGCCCGCCTCAGAGGAATCTGTTCAGCGCGGTTTGCGATATCTGGCGAGCCTTCAAAATGACGATGGATCTTTTGGACGCGGGCAGTTTGCAAAACATGCAGGCATTACGGCTCTTTGCGGTTTGGCATTCATGGCCGATGGTCATCTTCCGGGACGCGGCGCTTATGGCGACAACGTTCGCAAGGCGTTGGATTTTGTTTTAAGTAGCGCCACCGAAACAGGCCTGCTTGCGGCCGAAAACAGCCATGGACCAATGTATGGACACGGCTTTGCCACGTTGTTTCTGGGTGAAATTTATGGAATGAACAATGAGGACGCGCGAGTCCGTGACGCATTGACGCGCGCCGTGGAACTTATTATTAACAGTCAAAATCAAGAAGGTGGTTGGAGATATAACCCCGTTCCATACGACGCTGATATCAGCGTCACAATTTGTGAAATCATGGCTTTGCGTAGCGCGCGTAACGCGGGGATTAAAGTTCCAAAAGAAACGATTGATCGAGCGATTGCTTATGTTCGCTCGTGTCAAAATAGTGATGGCGGGTTTCGCTATATGTCAACCGCTGGAACAAGTTTGTGGCCACGAACGGCGGCGGGCGTCGCTAGTTTGTATTACGCGGGTGTTTACTCCGACAACTCAATTGATCGAGGCTTGAATTATTTACAAGACTCGGTGAATCCAGATGCGGGTGGAAACTCTGGAGAAGCGCATTATTTCTACGGACATTATTACGCGGTGCAAGCCATGTATCTGGCCGGCGGAAAACGATGGACAGCATGGTGGCCAAATATTCGAGACGAAATGATTTCAAAACAAGCCGCCACCGGAGGCTGGATGGATTATCAAGCCGGCCAGGCGTATAGCACATCGATGGCGCTCATAGTGTTGCAAATGCCAAAACGATATTTACCAATTTTTCAAAAGTGATTTTTAAAGCAACTAATTTTTTTTTAGTCTGTACTTCAACGCTGTTGATAGCGCCAGTATTGGCTGGTGATTCCGTTCAATTTCAGCCCGTTACAAACACGGACATTCAAGTCGTAGACAAACTACCCCCAAGCGATCAGTGGCCAGGTTGGTGCGGAGTAAAAATAATTCAAAAGAGTTCGCTGGCGACGGCACCAAAAACATCAACACAAAGTTGCTACACAACAACCGATGGGCAAAGACTTGCTGGAACATTTGAGTTGAACAACACCAAACTTTCGTGGCGCAACTCAGCGTTTCAACCATTCATGGTTGACCTTGAAAAAACACAATCAAT
>RFYV01000152.1 GCA_009921265.1 Betaproteobacteria bacterium
GTTGGTCTCAAACTGAACTTCAATGTTTCGGCCGTCTGCAGCTACAAGAGTAATACCCTTTTCTACAGAACCAGAATCAATTGCCTTCACACCCGTTTTTGAAGTAATCATGTTAATGGCACGAACAACATTATTTCTAGTCTCTTGTGGATTATTAATAGTTGTTGTGATGTTTGCTGATGCAAAACCATTGATAAATACAACACCTGTAACCGCTGAAGTTCCACTTTGTGACTTACCAGTAAAGACGTTTTCGTTGACCTTAGCGTATACACCTGTACCTGGCACCTTGGCACCAAATTTTGATGTGACAGAGGGCGCACCCAAGATATTAGATGTACCAGAATCAACTTTTATTAAGTTAACATTCCCCTCAGTAATTGGATAATCAATATTAACAGTTGTACCACCACTAGCATATGTAATTACACGCTTAGATGATGCTCCAAATTCAAAGCTGGTCTGCAAGCTACTTGCAATTTTGGCTGCAACCTTTGTTGCCGTATCTTCATAACGCGTAATTAATACGGGTACACCACCAACTGTTATCGTTGTATCCGCAACAGGGTTTCCAGAAAAAGTAATTGATTGCGATTCGCCTCTGGATGCTGCTGAATCCGAAGCAACACGGTTGATAGCTGCAGCTTTAGAGATAGCGCTACCTGATGCATTGTTTGGAGGTGAGACCAAGTCATCCACTGCATAAGAACCGCCAACGTTGGTTCCATTAATCAACAAATCACCGGATTGCATTGCAGGTATTGCACCAGAAACACGAGTCTCCATGGAGAAATCACGATTGTTTAGAATAACAGGGACGGGATCTGGATCAGCCGTTTTCTTGAGATTCAAGACTAAGTTGTCTGAAAAAATCAATCCGTTAGATCCAATTAATTTATCAAATGAAACCGTTCCATTTGCCTCATCTAATACTGCATCCAAATTGATGGTCTGATTGTCATCAGTAACAAATTTTGCTGCAATACTGGCTCTAGCAGCAGCATCGTGAGTTGTACTAATAGTTAGTACGCCACTCTTCAGATACTTACCATTTCCAGTAAAGGCTTCTGTACTAATTGTTATTGCATCTCTCCTAGGAATATTGTCTGTTGCCACAAGTCCTGTACCGCCATCATCAAAACTGATTGTTGGAAAGGCAGCGTTGGGATTTGTTTTTTCAACGAGTATTCGCCCGGCTGAAGGAATTGATACGGTTATACCGTCTGCAATGAAAGGAGCCTTCAGAAGCAATGCAGTACGTACTTTGGTAGCTATTGCTGTAGCAGTGTCACCTGCTGCCAAATCAACCGAAACACCACCAACGTTAATTTTAGGTGTTCCAACAATTGCAACACCCGCAGGAAGTGAAAACTGTATCTCTTGTACTTGTTTTAATAAAACACCTGTACTGGTCGTATCAGTCATGCTGATATCAGGGTAATCACCATCTGATATTGTTGATTTAACTGTAATTTTATTTGTGGTTGTTGTACTTGGATCTGTTAATGTTCTACCAGAACCTGCAGAATATTTATCTGTAGCAATTAGTGCTTGATAGACCTTGTAGGCCACGTCATTAGCTGTATCTGTATGGTTAACTGCGACGTTGATACCATCAACAACGATTGTTCCATCACCACTTGCCGCTCCAAATTGAATTGTTTGAAGTTTTCCTGCATCAGTACCAGAAATTGAGCGCGTTGTTTTTGGATCAATAAAAACACCGCCATATAAATTTTGCGACGTCGTTTTAAAGACAGGCATCTCACCAACCTGCTCACCCGCCATACCATTGAGTAACGAAAATCCGTTCCACTCTGTGTTATCAGAGATTTGCACAATTTGTTGCTTGAGTTGTTGAAACTCTAAGTCCAAATAACTGCGCTGTGCGTTGTCGTTTGTATCGTTGACTGCCTGAACAGCTAGTTCACGCATGCGTTGCATCATGTCCGTGATCTCGTTGGTCGCGCCTTCAGCGGTTTGTATTAAGGAGATGGCGTCTCCTGCATTTCTCACGGCCATGTTTAAGCCACGTATTTGCTGCGTCATGCGTGTAGAAATTGCCATACCTGCGGCGTCGTCGCGAGCTGAGTTAATTCTCTTGCCCGTTGACAATTGCTGCATCGCGATCGACGATTTTCGTTCAGTGCCATTTAATGCCACTTGCGAAAACAACGCCTTCATATTGGTATTGATGATAGCCATTTACTTCTCCAGACCTACATGGTCAAAATTGAATTTAATCTTGTTATGCAAACAGTGTGCCAATTCATTTGTTTTCTTTAAAAAGCTTTTAAGTACTTGAAATAATTGATGATTGCCACCCTTTTTGAGAGGTGTGGCAACTTGTGGTTGCCACGTGGCAAGTGTTTGCCTTGTTAACATTGGATTACTTTTTTCTATTAAAAATTACTGAAAAGATTCGCTAAGTACCATCACATCTGAAAACTCATCCAGAGAAAGTTTCTCTGAAACAAGTTCCAGTTGATCAGGATAAAGAGCCAATCCCTCACGCACAACTTCGAGTGCACGTGCAGGATTGAGATTGCATCTCAAAGCACGAACCAACATCACAAACGTAAAGGGTTGTGTTTGATCACCCTGAATCGCTTTTAAGTCTTCCAACATTTCCACAGCTTGTGGCCAGTCGTTGCGCAAAATTGCCAACAAACCATTCATTGCCAACATGTCTTCGCTTTTAGGAAATAAACTCAAACCTGCATCACCTAATGCATAAGCCAATTCGTTTTGCTCATTAGCAATCAAGTTTTGAATAGCTTCGCGAATTTCAGTCGGTGTGAAACGTTTGATCACATCGCTGGCACGGAAACCTTCGATATTGTTTTGATTCATTAATTCTTGAACGAGGGACATGGTGACTCCTTGAAATTTAAAATGAGTTAATAAAGCTTTGCCGCTTCATTAAAAGTGAGAATACTTATGCAATAGTTATGCCAATCATAAAATCTATTGAAATCAATGGGTTGCGTCATTATTAGACTGGCTCGAACTCGGGGTTGATATGAAGTTTGATGAGTTCGCGAATACGCTCGACACTCAAAAAATCTTCATTACTACCTGACTCGTAA
>RFYV01000153.1 GCA_009921265.1 Betaproteobacteria bacterium
GGTTCTGTCGCAGTAAGCATAAACGACAATCCGGTCTATGCTTACTGCGACAGAACCCCTAACTTAGACCAAGCCTCTTTCTTCGTGAGATTACGCACAGCTGCTATAGCCGGAAGTTGACTAGCGCGTGGGCGCGATTTCTCGGATTCCCAGTGATAGACAGATTGCGCGGACACACCAATTAGCTTTCCCATTTGTTCTGCGGTTAAGTTATATTTTTTGCGCAAAGTAGCGAAACCACCAGCGCGAAAGCGAAGGGCGGTAGTCAGCTCTTTTTCTATCTTAAGGACTGGCTCGGGTTGGCTCTTGCTCAGTTTCTTCACAGTAAGTTCAAGCGCAGCAATGTACCGTTTCAAGGCAGCTATGTCAGAGCGGTACTGCGCAGAGGCTTTTTTTAACTGTAGGGTCTCTACACGAGCCTCTTTTTTAGCAATACGAGCTATTTCGGATTTCAGTTGATTGGCAAAGGTAGTCATGAATATTTAATGTAAAAAAGATTGTTGGACAGTTTTTGTCGCTGGTTTGCGGCGATATCCCGAACCCAGTTGCAGGTTTGATCCAGTGGACATGATGATTATGCGGCTTTTTTGAGTTGTTGGGTTGCGTGACGAAGTCTGTTAATCAGGATTTTCAGGTCGGCATAGCCGCACAATTTCTTGAATGATTTCTCCGCTTCGATGAAGCCCGCAGCAGTCCAGCGCAGTGCCATCTGGGCATCCTTGTAGTTGGTCACACGGCCACTGACCCGGCGTACCACCGAGTTGGGCGACTCAATTGCGTTGGTGGTGGCCAGGCAGTGGGCCTGCTTTGATTCAGATATGCAAATGTTAGATAAGGCTTTTCCTGAAGGTGTAGCTGCTGGAACAAGGTATGCTTAGCCTATGATGTCTCACCTAGATAGTGAAAAGGTAAAAGGGATTGTTTGGGTTTGCGATAGTTAGTCGTTAATTGATTGTAGAAATGTCACAAACTCATAAAGAGAAATTACTCGACCATTTAAAGAATCAGATTTATTGTCGCTTGGGTGTGTCTACGATTCATGGAATCGGTGTATTTGCTTTGAGAGATATTCCAAAAGGGTTTTATCCATTATTGAGTTTTACGCCGAATAATGATGTTGTCTTCAAGCCAGCAGAGATTGAAAAGTTACCTGAAGGTGTGAAAACGCTTATTGATACATTTTGCTACGTTGATGATCAGGAGATTTTGGTTCCTCGGCAAGGATTCAATACCTTGCATTTACAAATTTATCTGAATCACTCAAAGCAGCCTAATCTAGAGTTTGATTGGCGCAATAATCTTATCGCGCTCCGTGATATCCACGAAGGTGAGGAGTTAACAATAGATTATGACTTGGCATTCGAGGAGGAACATTTGTTTTAAGAAAGTCGATGACGAAGTTTGTACAGTTTCTATCCAAGGATGTACTTATCAACAAATGTCACGATTAGCAATTGTTTGTTTGACAGCTAAACACTAATTTTGAAATGCTCTAACCCACGTTCAGTCCAGTGAACGCCATTTCGCTCTTCCACCTTGAACCAATGCGCAGCATCGGAGTCTGATGGTTCGGATGCAATGGTGGTTATGGGGTGAGATCCGTCATTGCTGGCACGTGTGTGTGGGGAACCAAAATACATACTGGGTGACTGGTCATCGCTGGAATATCTAAAGGCCCAGATGTCTCGACCGTTGGTCAGCGCACAGGAAATTCGCATGGGTTCATCCGCATGGTGTCGATCCATGATTTTGGTCACATCGCGCAGGGTCACTTGCAAAGCCGAGATTGGGTCGTGAGTTAAACCTTTGCTGAGTGCAACTAAAAACAAAGCTTCACTGTCAGTGGTTCCTTCCCTGTGTGGATAGTGCACGTGATCGATTAGGTCTTCTACATCTTTTCGGCAGTCATGCCAATTACCAATTTTCCCGTTGTGCATGAAGGTCCAGTTTTGCCATGTAAATGGATGGCAGTTGCTTCTGTTGACTGCAGTGCCCGTGGTAGCGCGAACATGGGCAAAAAACAGCTTGGTCTGGATATGAGCAGCAAGCGAGCGCAGATTGCTGTCATTCCAAGCCGGCAAGATATCTTTAAACAGTCCTGGTGTTGTGCGTTTGGTGTACCAAGCAACACCAAAGCCATCCCCATTGGTGACCCACGCAGATTGAGTCGCAGACAAGCTCTGGCTCACAATTGAATGCTCTTGGTGGAAGATCAAGTCTTCAAGGTAAATTTCCGGACCTGCATAAGCAACCCATCTGCACATGACGACCTCGGCTAAAAAATATACATATCTAGAAGTTTATTGAAGTTCTGGATAAATTCAATTGTGAATTGCTCTTAATTCGAGGACTTGCTTGATTTGGCATCAATCGATCCCGATAACCAATCAATTGGGATAATTGGGCATATGTGTTCATGACTTAAATTGACCGAATACTATAAGCGCATGACTTTTTGTGATAATCAAAACTGAAAAAGTAGTGAGCGAAACTAACACTCTGATCGATACAATTTTCATCAAAAGAGGCGATCAAGACCTTTGGAATAGACTACTTCTTTTTTGATGAATTTTTCGTGATTATCTTCAATAGCATCAAGTTCATACAGATAATTCACCATGATGGCACTTGACAGTAAAAGTCCTTTTTTCGATAAATCAGCGGCCCAATTAATGCCGTGAAGCTCGGCACCATTAGCAAGATGGAATTTTGCAACTGAATCGCCTGATTTTTTATGGACGAACTGAGTCAAGTAAACAAAACATAACCGCAGCAGAGCGGCCTTTTCTTGTGGTGTTGCGCTTGCAGGTGTCCATCCTGTTGTCAGTCTTTTTTGCCAGTCTTCCCCTTTGGGTTTGAGAACTGTGCGTCTTCAAATGGTTTGAGACAGATGGGTTAATTTTTTAAAGGAGAGATTGGCTCATATCAAAAAGTTTTATTCAATTTACAAATTCTTTTTCCAATATTGTTCCATGGTTCTACGCATATGCAAAGTAGTATTTTCTCTTTGCCA
>RFYV01000154.1 GCA_009921265.1 Betaproteobacteria bacterium
ATACGACTGTGATAGCTTCACCTGTTGACATTGCTGTATCTAAAGATGTGCCTGATGAACCTCTAAAGTTTACAGTCCAGTTCGCACTTGCATTTGTTGTATAGTATAACACAGACTGTGTAGTTACATCATAGTTAATAGTGCCTGTAGCTGCTGTAGCAGAGATAGTTGAAGTTTCAGTAGCATTGATAAATGCAGAAGCTAAAGAAGCTGTTGCACCTGTAAATGTTTGTTTAGCTGTGAATGAATTAGCAGCAGTTGTTACAGCAATATTAGCACCAGCTAATGTAGTTGCACCAGTACCACCTGAAGCTACAGCTAATGTAGCTGATAATCCAGCAGCTGTGCCAGTTGTATTTTGATTTAAAGTAGGGAAAGTACAATTGGTTAATGTACCTGATGCTGGAGTGCCTAGTGCTGGTGTTGTTAGTGTGGGTGATGTAAGTGTTTTGTTTGTAAGTGTGTCTGTAGTAGCACGACCAACCAATGTATCTGTAGATGTTGGAAGTGTTAAAGTTCCTGTATTCGTAATGCTTGAAATGACTGGTGTTGTTAATGTTTTATTAGTAAGAGTTTCTGATCCTGCAAGTGTAGCAAAATCATTGTCTGATAAAGCTGTGTTAAATTGTGCAGTAGTGCCACTTAAAGTGTTAGATGTTAAATTAACTGTTTTATTAGTTAGTGTGTCTGTTGTAGCTTTGCCTACTAATGTATCCGTAGATGTTGGTAAAGTTAAAGTACCAGTATTAACAATAGTAGCAATAACTGGTGATGTTAATGTTTTATTTGTTAGTGTGTCAGTAGTTGCTTTACCTACTAATGTGTCTGTAGCTACAGGAAGTGTTAGTGAAGATGTACCTGCTGTTGCTCCTGATACTATTGTAGTAGTTCCTGATGTAGAGCCACTTAATTTAATACCTGTAGAACCAAATGTAGGTAATGTTGCAAATACAAGCGAACCTGAACCTGTTTCATCTGTAACAGCTGATGCTAGATTAGCAGACGAAGGAGTACCTAAAAAGGTAGCAACCCCTGTGCCTAAACTTGTTATGCCTGTACCACCATTGGCAACTGGTAAAGTTCCTGTAACACCTGTAGTTAAAGGTAGCCCTGTAGCATTTGTAAGCGTAGCTGAAGCTGGAGTACCAAGAGCTATTGCATTTCCAGAAGCATCAGTATAAAGTGATTTAGTAGCAGGATAAGTTACAAATACATTTTTTGTACCAGCAGTAAAATTAACTGCACTTCCACTATTACTAGATGCTAATACTGTAGTACGAGCTAAACTTGTACCTACTGAAGTATATGTACCTAGACCTACTTCCCATTCAGAGCCTGTACCAACAATAGCGTAATAGGTTGTATTTCCATTACCAACAGCACTAGAGAATGTTTGAAAGCCAGTAAGTGCACCATCAAGGGTGAAAGCTCCTGTGCCTGTAGTAGTAGAGGTTTCTTGAACTCTATCTTTAACAATTAATGCCATGTTTTTTCCTTTATGCTAAATTGTTTTGTTATTAAAAACAATTACGCTAATGTAACTGATAAATTGCTTGTAATGATTTTAAATACATCACCAGTGTCTACTGTTTTAGAAGCATCTAATGGAGTATGGTAAAGTAAATTACCACCTGTAGAAGCATCATAAAGTCCTAAATGAGTTACTATTCCCCAACCTGCTGTGCAAGTAGGAAATGTAACATCAGCAGAATTAGTAGATACACCGTTAGAAGGTGCACCAAAAGTTACTGATGTTCTAGCATAAGAACCACCAGTTACTTCTGTACCTGTGCCTGCGTCTGTAGGGTCTGTTGTAAATAATGCTACATAAACTGTTGTAGGTGCTGTGTAAGCTGTTGCTCGTAGAGTTACGTTAATTAAAGCGTTCTCTAAATAATTGCTCATTTCTGACATAATTTTTCCTTTATCGTGTTGCTAATGAAATTACCATTGGTGCAGATGGATTTTCACCAGCACTGTCTGATACTGTTAATGAATTGACACCTCTATCGTATAATTGTGCCCATGTTGCAACTCTTGCATCATTCATCAAATACGGTTCTGCTTCACCTAAACTTGCATAAAGCAACAAGTCTGGGGAATTAGCTAAAAACACATTAGATGATACTGTAGAACTCAAATAGGTAGGTGATGCGTAATAAACCATTTTGAGTGTATATGCAGAGTCTGGGATAGGTGCAAATTGAAACTCTGAACCCATAACTGTATAAAATTTAGGAGCACCACTATCCGCTGTAGATGCTTTTGTGTTTCTAAAGAAATTACTTGGATTTTGATACACAATTGTTTGAATAGGACTTGATTCTATATGTAAGTCACGCATTTCTAAAAAGTCATTAGGTAGTCCCACAGTTGGGTCACCAGCAGTTGTACTTGTTGTCACTACTTTTAGCATAGGTCTAATACGCAAATCACGTCTTAATCTGTTTTCTGCTAATTGAATAAATAATGGGATTTGTGTTGTCAAATCTGTACGAGCCAAGTAGTCTGCAATCGTTGACTGCAAATCTGTATAGTTTGTTATAGCCATTAAATTCTTCCTGTTCGGGTTCTAAATGCTCTGTTGTCTGGGTTGTTTAGCCATGCTTTAAATCGTGGCATATCTATGACAGTTAGCCCACGAGTGATACCTTGTTTCTCTAATTCTTGGAATACTACTAATGGAATAGACGCTACCTTGTTACCAAAAGAATGGTCACTCCAGCGTTTATGTTCATCTGACTGTGCATATTCTGCTTTGTTAGCATCTATAATAGATGTTACGTTTTGTGAGTGTGCAATAACCAAATCATCACCATTATCATGGAAAGATGTTTGGGTAATTCCGTTGTTAATTACTTTATCTGTCATATTATCCTATCCAATATCTTGAATTTCTCTTTATGAGCCTATCTATTTTTTGGTATCTACGTTCATTTTTATCTGAACATCTAATTTTAATCATACGATTCATCATCATATGACCATTTAACCATTTAC
>RFYV01000155.1 GCA_009921265.1 Betaproteobacteria bacterium
GGCCCCCATGTTTCTTGGCTTGGGTTTTATCAGGATCAAGAACACTTTCAGCAACTACGAGCAGGTTATGAATACACAATGAGCAGTTCGGTGGGTAAGTGGGTACCATCTGTTCAAGTGGCAAGTCATGGTTTTGCCGGTGGCTCAATCAATCATCAGTATGGAGAAGAAATTTACAGTATTTTGGGTTTTGGAAGAACCAACAAAAAAACCTATTACAACCTCAACTTCGATCCAAATGATGCCTATATATTTGGAATGGGCACTCAATTAATTCCCAAAACTAATTTGTATTTTTATTCAGTGTACGATAACCGTTTTAATACAGGGCAAAAAATAACGCATTGGGTGTGGCGGTATTCGCCAGACAAAAGTGAGCGTTACACGGTAGATATGGCTTCAAAAAGCGGAAGTGTTGAGCAAGGTGACGTCAAAGTCAAGGGCTATTCTTTGTCACTGGGATATGACTTTTCAAATTATTTTATTAAATTAGTTCGTGATCAAAAAGTAAACTACACCCAACAAGATCAGACAAGAATCTCATTGGGTGCCCGGTTTTAAATATCGATTGATTAGAGGAAATCGCACAACAAACCGATGTTGATGACCGCTACTTCAATGAACGGAGCCTAGAGTTCTTAAAATAACCTAAAAGGGCAGGGAATAAAATATGGGGAAAGGAGCGGGTAGGACCAATATGTAATTCGGCAAATAACTGCAAAGACCCAATTTATCGATGAAGTAACATTAACTATCAATGACTCAATTGATTCGTTTGGCTGCTGCCAAATATGCTTCTTCGTTGTCTCGTCTTCCTATAGCTACAATTACAATAACCAGTCGTTGGTCAATTACTTGATAGACCAATCGATAGCCAACGTCACGCAGTTTAATTTTGTAGGCGTTTTGTAAATCACCACGAAGTTTGGCAGATGGAATCTTTGGTTCTTGAAGCCGTTTTTTAAGTGCTTTTTGAAACTGCACTTGAATGGAGCCATCTAATTTATTCCATTCTTTGAGAGCTAACACATGAAATTCAAGACTATAGATCTTTAAGTTTGACCTTAACTGTTTTGCCTCCAGCTCGGGCTTTGACTATTTTGGTTAGAGCTGCATCCTCTATTTGTTCAAGCATCTCTTCATAAGCCGCAGCTGAGATCAAGTACGCAGCTGGTTTGTTGTGATTCAATATGGCAACAGGTGACTGATTGGCCACTTCGATGACTTCAGATGGATTGCGCCTGAGATCAGTCATGCTGACGGTATTCCTAGCAAAGATGGTTTGAGTGATGGTCATAATTTAAGCACCTAATTTCATGCATTATAAAGTACTGATATGTATTGACCGTGTCAACTGTTTTCTGAATTTTTGCATTCTTGTTACTGGGCTAAGTGCAAAGCAGGCTCGTTACGACGGTAGATCAGTCTGATATACGCGGGTTGGTTACCGCATGACAAAGGTACGTCGTGGGGCTGCCTCTCTCTTATCACGAGGATCATTCCATTGCTAGATGCCTCAAAGTACTTCCGAGGATTCCCCATCCGCTGCCTGCTCTGCACTTAGCCCAGTAATTTTTCATTGTGAATCTTTCAATTGGTTGGCGTATTCTTCATCATGGGAGTAGCTTGACCTATTGCCCATATAAACCCTGTGAGTTCGCGGGCTACCGCTGTGCACACTTGAACTTTTAACTTGCCGTTTGTTTGTAACGTTTTATACCGCTGACATAACCGCTTCTGTGCGCTCCATGAGATTTCTTGAATAGCAGTTGGGACTTTATCCATTCGTCTTTGAATAATTGGCGTTCGCCTAGCTGCAAACCGATAAGTCCATGCAGCCTCGATAAGAACTCGTCTGACGTGGCTATTGCCTGTTTTTGTAATGCCTCCGCGACGCACTGAATTACCACTAGATCGCTCGCTGGGCACAAGCCCCAGATAGGCCATCAATTTTGGAGCAGAGGCAAATCTTTGCAAATCGCCTATTTCGGCAATCAGGGTGAATGCTGTTATGAAATTCACACCACGCAAGGCCATCAGGGATTCAATCACTGGCCATGACAAAGACTCTTTTGCGTGAATCTGCATCTGGTTTTCAATTTCTTCAACACGCGTTCCAAATGAATTTACGATATCTTTGTATTCTTGGAAAACAATTTGCTGAGCTTGTCGATCAAATTTAACCGTTTCCATCCACCTGTAGTGAGCATGAGTCCATCGTGCTTTACCGCTATACACCCACCCATGGCGTAACAGGAATGCCAATAGTCGTTGTTTTGCCTGGCGTTCGAAATGTTTCATATCTTCTCGTGCCCGAGTCAGATCACGTAAAGCTTCTTGCTCGTCTTCTGGAACCCATACTGGAGTAAGTTCACCAGCACGGTACAGCCTTGCCAAGTTAATACTGTCGCGACGATCAGTCTTCACCCGTTCACCCGCTTTGCGTGGGATTAAAGATGGGGCTACAACAATGCAATCTTTACCCATAGCTGTTAGTTGTCGATAAATCTTGTAACCACACCCACCTGCTTCATAACAAAATGCAACGAGCTCGCCTTCTTTGCTGAGAAGCTTGACCAACTTAATGATGGCTGTTGGGTTGTTGGCGATCTCCCCATAAAACCTCACTTCAGAATCCTCTGCTGCGATGGCAACTGCAATAGTGTCTTTGTGGACATCTAATCCCACATACTTGCTAAACTTCTCCATGACCTGTCTCCTCAATATCGGCTCTGAGCCTGTGGTTGAAATCTCAAGCTTAATCCGCGACGCTTGAGGGAGGACAGGTCAATACATTCTGTCTTTTTTGTGTTGACAAGTCATGGCATTTCATAATAGAAATCAACTGAACTCACATTAGATAACGAGCTCTGCTCGCTTGTGATTTCACAAAACCCTTTCAACCAAATCACTTTGGAATGGTTGAAAGGGCTGTGCTTAACAGGTAGCAAGACCTCAACGCTTGAAGC
>RFYV01000156.1 GCA_009921265.1 Betaproteobacteria bacterium
ACAGAGATAAAAATGATCAGTCTGGTGACAAGATAAATCCACCAGAATTTGAGGATGCCCAACTCGAGTCGGACTCCAATTTGGAGGAGGGCCGATCTGAATGGGGTCACCTTCCTCAAAGAATTCGCGAAATTATGTCCCAGAGTCGACGAGACCGAATTAGCGCCCTCTATCAAAAGGCGACAGAAGCCTACTATCGAAGAATGGCAGAGGAACGTGGACCATGATGTGCAATAAAAACCAAACTCAATCAGTAGTGTTTGTATTTGCGGCAACAATACTGCTTCAAAACGAAGTTTTTTCAAACCAAACAACGCAACCCAGCGCGCAACCAGTTGCTCAAAACGAAGTACAGAAAGAATTACAAAATAATCCGTCATCAACAGCTCCCCCAAATAAAAATTCAACTGATGACAAAAATATAATTCTTGAACAAAAAAAAGAATTACAAAACACAAGCACGGTTGAACCCATCGATCTTGATAAAGAGCGGCCACTTCAGGCTGGGTCCAGCGCGCAAAATGCCCCAATGGAAATGGAGTACACCCCAGCAACGGAGGAGGCCGTGCAACGCGGCTTGCGCTATTTGGCTGGCACACAAAACGATGACGGGTCGTTCGGCAAGGGCCAATATGAACGCCACGCGGGAATCACTTCTCTTTGCGCCCTAGCGTTCATGGCGGACGGACACGTTCCAGGGCGCGGTGTGTATGGCGACAATGTCCGCAGAGCGCTTGAATTTGTTTTAAACAGCGCCACCGAAACCGGATTGCTTGCAAGGGATAAAGATCACGGTCCAATGTATGGACACGGATTCTCCACATTGTTTCTGGGTGAAATTTACGGAATGAATAACGAGGACTCGCGTGTTCGCGACGCGTTAACAAGAGCGGTCGATTTGATTATTCATAGCCAAAACAACGAAGGTGGATGGCGCTACAACCCAGTTCCATATGATGCAGATATTAGTGTGACAATTTGTGAAGTCATGGCTCTTCGTAGCGCGCGAAACGCCGGAGTAAAAGTTCCCAAAGAAACAATTGATCAAGCTATTGCCTATGTTCGTTCGTGCCAAAACAGCGACGGTGGATTTAGATATATGGCCACGGCTGGAACAAGTGCTTGGCCTCGAACAGCGGCTGGTGTGGCAAGTTTGTATTACGCAGGCATTTATTCTGATAATTCAATTGAGCGAGGTTTAAATTATCTACAAGACGTGGTGGGTTCAAATAAAAATGGTCCCGCCGACGTAGCGCATTATTTTTATGGACACTATTACGCGGTGCAAGCCATGTATTTGGCTGGCGGAAAGCGTTGGACGGATTGGTGGCCACACATTCGTAATGAGATGATTTCGAAACAGACCGAAGCAGGAAGCTGGATGGATTACCAAGCGGGACAGGCGTATAGCACATCTATGGCTTTAATTGTCCTGCAAATGCCAAAAAGATATTTACCAATATTTCAAAAGTGAACAAAAATTTTTTTCAAAAACTATTGATATGTTTTTCTATCGCTGCCCCGGGATGGGTATTGGCGGATGATGTTGTTTTATTTCAACCAATACAAGGTGGGGAAAAATCCAACGACACACTAAAATCAATTCCCCCAATCGCGCAGTGGCCAGAATGGTGTGGTGTAAAAATCATCATAGAAAAACCATCGGATGCAAATCGAAAAACAAGTGTTCCGGGGTATTACACGCTGATAGATGGACAAAGACTAGCGGGAGCCTATGAACTGAACGGCACAAAACTGATGTGGAGAAACACCATTTTACAGTCTGTTCCGATTGATCTTGAAAACTCGAAATCAATCGGCGCGTTGAACGCCGGTAAAGAAAATATAGAAAAAAAAGATAGTGTTGTTTTAATCAATAACGATCGACTTGATGGATTTATAGAATCAATAGATATTGATCGCGGGGTTGGAATTGAAACCACAACATCAAACCAAACGCCCCAAAAACAAATGATTTATATTCCAATAGATCGAATTGTGGATATAAGCCTGGTTGCGAAATTAAAAAAACCAAGTGGGTGGAGAATCTGGACCAATGATGGAAGCGTCATAGACGCCGATTCTTGGATCGATGATCAAAATCAATGTCGTCTTGTAAAACCACACGCAGCAATTGAAAGAGACAGTGTTTTAATTCCGTGGAAAAATATTTTGGCAATTGCACCAAACACAAACGGGCTTGAAGCCTTGTCTAAATGTTTTGTAAAAGCAGAGGCTGACACGCAGATTCAGGAACAAAGGCTTTCACAACCAGTGGTCATTTTGCACACCGTGCCCGAAGCCTTTGATGCCATTCGCATGGATTTGCATGGACCAGGCTTATTTCTATTTCAGACAAACAGAAGCGCTGGCACACTCTTGGCAACCATAAGTGTTCCACCACAAATTCAAAAAAACATTGGTTGCAGGGCGACTATTTTAAGCGATGAAAAAGTTGTATGGCAATCATTCATCACACCAGAATTTAAAAGCACCAGTGTTCGGCTACAACTGAATGGAGGTCAAATTCTTTTTAGACTTGATCAATCCATTCACGGCGCGTTTGGGTGCGCGGTTCGATTGGATGACGCAATTATTGTTTCTGACACTCATGAGATGTCACAACCACCCAACCATCTCCTACCCAACGCTCCAACAAAATCTGATTTATGATTTTATTCTGATCTTGTTTCTCAAACCAGGTGACTCGTAACGCACCATCGCGACAAGTCACACCTCGAATTTTATTTTCAACGACGCTTCCAATTCGATCAAATCGAAACCTTTGAAATCCAGTGCTTTGAATTAAAATATCTGAATTTATTTTCAGAACCAAGTCTCCAACCCCATCAGACCAAGCTCCATGATGAGGCAATTCCATAACAAGCGACGGCCCAAAACTTGGTGAAG
>RFYV01000157.1 GCA_009921265.1 Betaproteobacteria bacterium
ATTAGCCAAACGCAAAGATTGAACCGTACCATTGGGGCCAATATCTTGTGGACGAATCACGCCAGCGACTTGAATAACTTCGGTGCCTTCACTCAAACCCAATTTCTTTTCACCTCTAACCACTAAATTTCCGTTGGCTAATATTTCTGTCACAGTGACTGTGACCGATCCTGCCAAACTGGCTTTTTGACCTGCTGTTCCAGCACCCTTGCTAGAAATTTTGTTGGCCGATAAATCGATGCCTGTGAGGTAGGGGTTGCGTCCAAGCGCTGTTGAAACGCCTGGTGGAATGGCTGTATTTTCTGATTCACGCTTCACGTCTGTACTTTGTGTGCGAGCTGATTGGGTTGATTCATTCAAAATAACCGTAATCAAATCACCCACTTGATAATTACGACCACGTCCAAACCAAGCATCCGATTGGCGGTTTCCATAAATTCCACCTGTCGCTAATTTTTCACGATCAGAAGCCAGTGGATATACAGGTGCAAATTCGGGCGACGGCGTGAGCTCAGACAACGAAGGATCGACTGCAACGCAGCCTTGCAACAAAGTTATTGATACCAATAAAGAAGAAATTATTTTCATGAGTGATTCAATCAAAGGTTTTGATTCATAAATTTAAGCATGCTGTCAACTGCTGCAATCGACTTGGAGTTGATTTCATAAGCGCGTTGCGTCTCAATCATGTTGACCATTTCTTCAACCACGTTGACGTTGGACGCCTCGAGCGAGCCTTGATTCAAAATACCTGCCCCGTTGATACCCGGTTGCAAAATTTGTGGTGTGCCACTGGCAGCTGTTGAAGCAAATAAGTTGCTACCCAAGGGCTTCAAACCACTTGGATTGATAAAGCGTGCAATATTGATTTGACCCAACACCTGCTGACCGCCACCTGCAACCAATTCAACTGAGACCGAGCCATCACGACCAATACTCAATGCTGAGGCGTTTCCAGGAATCACGATCTCGGGTTGTAGTAAAAATCCAGAAGATGTGACCAACTGTCCAGTTGCCGACAGTTTGAATGCTCCATCGCGTGAATAAGCCGTTGTTCCGTCTTGTTGAGCGATTTGAAAGTAGCCTTCACCCAAAATTGCAACGTCCAATGGGTTTTGACTGTTAATTAAGTTACCTTGTGCGTGTAATTTTTCGGTTGCCGTTACTTTGACACCTGTACCCAGCATCAAGCCTGTCGGCGATTGTGTCGTAGCCGTGGTGAGTCCACCCGCTTGACGAATATTTTGATAAAGCAAGTCTTCAAAAACCGCACGATCGCGCTTGTAGCCCGTCGTATTGACGTTGGCCAAGTTGTTGGAGATCACGTTCATGCGCGTTTGCTGCGCATCCAACCCCGTTTTTGAAACCCATAATGCTGCGTCCATGTCTTACCCCATTTGTCGGTAATCAATTACCGAGTCCTGCGCTGTTAGATCAGCTGGGCAGCTTGATCATGCTTGCGCCGGACTCGTCGTTTGTCTTGCTCTCTTTGATAACTCGAACCTGATGCTCAAATGAGCGGCTTTGTTCGATCAACTTCACCATCGATTCCATCGGATTGACGTTGCTGCCTTCTAAAGCACGCGGCGTCACCTTTGTCGCTATAGGTCCTGAAGCAAAATCCGAGCCTGACGGTTTTTCGTGCGCTTTAAAAAGGCCGTCTTCGCGTCGGGTCAATAAGGTTTGGCTGGCGTCGCGAAGCATCAATTTGTCGATTAGTACCTGAACAGGTGCGCCTGGTTGTGCTGGATCGGAGGCATAAACGCCACCGTCATCCGCAATACTGACTCTAAAACCAGGTGGAACCGTAATTGGACCATTGGATTCGCCGCGCACCAAATGACCCACGCCTGTTTGCAAGCCGCCGTCGCTGTTTAAACTCAAGTCCCCGCGCCTCGTAAAAGCCAATTCACCGTTGGTGCCTGTGACACCCATGACGGTTTTATCGTTCATCAAAATATCCAGTTCACGACCTGTGGCCATCAAAGGGCCTGGTTTAAGCTGAATAAAGTCGGTGTGCGCCGCTTGCGGTTGAAAGCGAGAATCAAAACCTTCTCCCTCAGCGCGAAATGCCTTCATTGATACTTCATACGAGCGCTTAAAACCCGTTGTCGTCATATTGGCCATTTCGTGAGACAACACCTGGCGAGCCAATCGTTGTTCGTTGATAGCGGCAGCGGCGGTAAAAGCTAAGCGATCCATGATGAATTAATGTTTAATGAAGTTAAGCGCGAATTTGAATAATGGTTTGCGTCATCGATGTACTGGTTTCCATTGCTTTTGCATTTGCTTGGAAATTTCGTTGCTCAGTAATCAAATCCACCAACTCTTGCGTCAAGTCAACGTTGGCACGTTCAGTTGCGCCAGAGCGTACCGTACCGAAACCAGCAGAACCAGCCTCACCAAACTTTGCGGCACCCGAATCAGATGTTTTAAAGTAAGTGGTGTCACCAATTTGACGCAAACCAGCTGGGTTTGAAAAGTTAACCAATACCACTTTTGCTAATGAGATTTGTGCTGCGTTTGAATAACTGGCTTTAACCAAACCATCATCAGAGATAGCCAAGCCAACCAAGTCACCTTCAGGTGCACCATCTTGTGCTTGAGATAAAACTGCATAAGGTGTTGCAAACTGAGTCGATTTTGAATAATCGACAACCATGTTCAATTTACCTTTACCACTGGGTAAGTAAACGGTTTCTAACTGAACGCCCAATTTAGGTGAAATCAAATTACCAGCGGTGTCAAAAGTAAGTTCGCCTTTATCAAAGTAAACGGGTGACCAAGAAGGCAATGTTTCAAAACCTGAAGCATTAGAAGACTCCGCACCGAATCCATCGATATAAATGGGGCCGCCATTCTCGTCTGTGAATTGTGTCGGCTTGGTCCACGATGTGGTTTTGCCAAATT
>RFYV01000158.1 GCA_009921265.1 Betaproteobacteria bacterium
CAGCGCGCATGAGCAATTGTTGCAACCGCATGGGCTCGCGCAACACTTCGGATGTGAGCAAAATGGTTGTCACACTTGGCATTTCTATCGCGGAGTCTAATGCATCAAGCAAGTCCACATCCAATTCATTGCCCGTATGCATCCAACAAGCAATACCAATGCTGCGTGTGCGACATTTGTCGAGCAAGTAAGTACCAAGTGCGGCACTTTGCGTGAGAATGGCAACGCCACCCTGCGATGGAATTCCTCTTTCAAGCAGTGGCGTGAAGCATGCATACAACCCTACCGAAGGCACCATCAACCCATTGGCATTGGGGCCGAGCACACGTGTGTTTGATCCCTTCACTACAAGAGACATTTGATGTTGAAGTTCTTTGCCTTCTTCGTCAATCTCTGCAAATCCAGCAGAAAAAATAACAACGGATCCAACGCCCATCTCCACACATTCTTTCAAAGTAGCCAACACATGTTCGCGAGCCAATGCAATGATGACCATATCAGGTCTCTTCGGTAATGCAGAAAGAGACGGGTAGCAAGTGAATCCTTGAATCGATTCTCTAGATGGATTCACTGGATAAATTTCACCTTTGAAACCACCCTTTTTAAGATAGTCAATCGGTCGACCGCCAATGCGTTTGGCCTCAGCACTGGCGCCTACAACAGCAATTCGATCTGGGTATAAAAGGAAATTCATAACAACTTTACAAAGACAAACTCAATGTCCTCGTGCATGCAATCCACGCAACAAACCGACGCGTTCCATGTTGCGATCGTAATTTTCTTCTAATGCTGCTGTGGCTAATGCTTTAGTGTGTCGCAACACCTCTGAATCCCAACGCGCAAAACCACTTGCAATGGATTGCACATGAGAGATGAGTTGGTCAGCTTCAACCACTTCACTCACCATACCCAATTGTTGTGCTTGCGCAGCTGGCACACGATCGAGTTGACAAAACACTTGTAAAGCCGCACCAACACCGCACAACCTTGGCAAATACCAACTAGAGATACTGGGCGACATACCAGCAGACAAATGACCATCATAAAAGAACGCTTGTTGTGATGCAATGCGAATATCGCATTGAAGAACGAAGCCCAAACCGGCACCGACTGCAGCACCATTCACGGCTGCGATGGTGGGCATTTGTAAGCGACGAATCATGTCCGAATGATGCCCACCTGATTGCGGAATCGCATCGCGTCGATCTTGCTCGGCAACACCGCCTAATTCGTCTCGATCGCGCCCCGCACAAAAAGCTTTGCCAGCGCCAGTAAGTATGACCACCTTAACCAGTGGATTGGCGTTTAGCGCACCAACACAACCCTCTAATTCATCGAGCATCTGGCCCGTCACCGCATTCATGCGCTGTGGGCGATTGAAGGTAAGCAAGCAAATGCCTTGCTCATCCACATGCGATTGAATCAACTTAACTTCAGTAGCCATTGGAATCTTTCAAAAAATTTAATTCAATTGATTTTTTCATTCTATCGATCTACACCTAAAAAACAATGGTGGATTTCCATATTGGGTTAGATGTTTCGCATACGTGATACACCTGACCCACCAAAGCTTGTGCCCTAGTCGTATACGTTGTTACGATCTACGTTTGAAAACAGATCAACATAAAAAGGACTGCAACCCATGTTAAATACAGCCATAGTTGGACTCGGTTGGTGGGGTAGAAGAATCGTTGAAGCGGTACAAGGTCGAAGTCAACATATTCGATTTACCCATGCGGTTAGTCTCGAATACGACGAGTCCCTTTCATTTGCTCAACAACATCAGCTTTCACTATCAACTTCTCTAGAGGACATGTTACAAGACTCAACTATTCACGCTGTCGTCTTGGCTACACCTCACTCACTTCATGTCAGTCAAGTTGTGGCAGCAGCAAAAGCGGGAAAACACGTTCTGTGCGAAAAGCCATTAGCAATGAACCAAAAGGATGCTCTGAAAGCCATCCAAGCGTGTCAAGAGCATGGCGTTCAATTGGGTATCGGCAACAACCGACGGTATTACCCCAGCATGAAAGCGCTTCGGGCAATGACTCAGACCAATCAGTTGGGAAAAATTCTCCATATAGAAGGCAGTTTTAGTAACGCCAACTCCAAAGCCAAATATGCACCATGGAGAGCTGACACGAAGGAGACACCTGGAGGACCCTTAACGGCTACAGGGGTTCACATGCTCGATGCCGTTGTCAGCTTGGCGGGACCTATCTCTTGGATCCATGCGAATTGGGTTTCGCAACAAACGGCGCCAGATCCTTTGGATGTGCTAGCCGCCTTCATGCAGCATAACAACGGTATCACATCTAACATCACTACCGTGCGAGCTTCTCCCATGTTTTGGCGATTCCAAGTTTATGGAACAAAAGCATCTGCAGAAGCTCGCGGGGAAGATCAACTATTTGTTCATCAATTAGATGGTTCAACACAAATACAAACCTTTGATAAAACTGACGCCATTTTAAATAACAATGACGCGTTTGCAAGAGCCATCACAATGGGTGAACCCTATCCCATCACACCCGAAGAAATATTTCAAGTCGTTGCAAGTTTTGAAGCGACACTTCTATCGCTAAGCGAAAACCGTGTCGTACATCATTCAACAAACAGTTATGACCTGTGATAGTTTATAAACAAAAGCAGGCTAGATTTCCTTTGCATTGGCCTATGTCAAACTTGAAGAAGGCGAGACACTTATGAGTAATATCGTTAATTACGATCTCGACACAGTTAATATTGGCGAGAAGTTTTAAGTTGTCTGCAAGTATTCCAAATGTGGAGAGGTACCCGCACCTGCCGAGGCGTAGTTAAGTTTGTCTGGATTAGCCCGCGCGTAGGCCAC
>RFYV01000159.1 GCA_009921265.1 Betaproteobacteria bacterium
ATAAATGGTTACATTATTTTGTTCTTCTCTTTCTTCTCTTTCTTCTTGAATATCTACTAAATCACTTGTAGAAAGATAAATATATTTGGTTTCGTCTATAATAATTAAATTTTCTGGATTCAATCGATAAAAACATTTCTTTTCTTTGGTAATTAAATATTTTGTTTGTCTTCCAAAATCATATAATAATTTCATGGCTTTTTCATACTTTTGTTCTTGTTTTTGTTCTTGTTTTTTATGAGTTTGATAATTTTCTACTTTACTTGCTCGAAATGTAATACTTTGATAATGATCACTTATGGTAGCACCTAGTAAGATACCAGATTTTATGAGTGATAACAATAAAGAATCAACTCTTAAAAATAAACATGCCATTCAAAACAAAATTCCTCGCCGTGATGGCACTCATTTCCACCCTTGGATTATCGATGTTCGCCCAGGCACAACCGGTAGCGCCTATTGACGGATATCCAACCAAACCCATACGACTTATTTTGGGGCATTCGGCGGGTGGAAATGCAGACACCTTTGCTCGCGCACTCGCCAAGCCTCTCAGTGAGAGGCTGGGTCAGCCCATCATCATCGAAAACAAGGCGGGTGCCAACCAAATCATTGCCGCAGAATTAACAGCACGTTCTACGCCTGATGGATATACGATCTACTTGGCCAGCCAAACCAGTTTGGTTCTCAATGTAGGCGCTTACAAAAAATTACCTTATGACTCGTTAAAAGACTTTGCACCAGTATCATTGTTGTACACGGTACCACTTTATTTAGTGGTTAATCCAACAGTGCCCGCAACCAATGTAAAACAACTCATCGACTTGGCAAAATCTAAACCTGGAACGATTAACTTTGCATCTGTCGGCACTGGCAGTTCAGTACATCTATCAGGTGAAATGTTTAAATCGATGACTGGCATTGATATCGTTCATGTGCCCTACAAAGGAAGCGTTGAAGGATTAACCGACCTGATGGCAGGGCGTGTGCAGTTGATGTTTGATGGTGGCGTATCAGCTTTACCGCGTGTCAATGAAGGCAAGTTGCGAGTTCTAGCAATGACGGGGGCTGAGCGCTCCCCCTCGTTTCCCAATATTCCTACGATGGCCGAGAGTGGCGTGCCTGGCTACACCGCTTTGTTTTGGTTTGGTATCGTGGCACCTCAAGCAACACCGCAACCCATCGTCGCGCGGCTTTCGCGCGAGATTGGTGCAATCCTTAATGACCCTGTTTTCAAAAAATTATTTCAAGAGCAGGGAGTGGACCCCATTAGTAGCACGCCAGCCGAATTTAGCAAACTCATTCGAGATGACCTACCCAAATGGATAGGAATCATGAAACAGGCTGGCGTGCAACAGAATTAAAAACCAGTAAGCAATCATCCAAAGGATTGGTCAATGTTAAGTGCTACCGATAACGAGATGCTCACTAAAACTAATATGGGCACTCCAATGGGAAATCTTTTTCGGGAGTTCTGGATTCCAGTGCTGCTATCTGAAGAAATTGCCCAGCCTGATGGTCCACAGGTTCCTTTAAAAATAATGGGCGAAGATTTGCTAGCGTTTCGAAACACAGAAGGGAAAGTGGGTCTCATTGAGCCTCGCTGCTCACATCGGGGCGCAAATCTCTTCTTTGGTCGCAACGAAGAAGGTGGAATCCGTTGTGCCTATCACGGTTGGAAGTTTGACATTGAGGGTCAGTGCCAAGAAATGCCAACCGTCCCACCTGAAGCTGTTTCTCGTATGTGCAAAAAAGCCAGCATCAAGTCTTACCCTGTACGCGAATGGGGTGGCATGGTATGGGCATTCATGAGTTCAAGACGCCCTTTGCCTGAGTTACCCCATCTCGAATTCGCACTCTTACCAACCTCTCATCTGCATGTTTCAAAAAAATTTCAAGAATGCAATTGGGCGCAAGCTGCAGAAGGTGGTTTGGACACTGCGCATTTTTCATTTTTGCACCAACCCGTCGGTTTGAATACCGAAGATATGAAAGCCAAGGCCGCCTTTGCCGTCAAGGGGTATGCAAAAGGCACAATGAATCACGAGCATGTTCGTTGGATGCGCGAAGACTCAAGACCACGATATGAAGTCAAGAAGCATGCAGCAGGTATGGTGCTTGGCACATCGCGACAAGCCAATGAAGGTGAACGCTATTGGCGTATTGCTCAATATTTACTTCCTTCGCATGGATACACTCCAAGCGCTACACCTGGGCAAACATACCATGGACAAACATGGATTCCAATTGACGATGAGAACTGCTGGGTTTTTGTTTATTCATGGAATCCCGAACGGCCGTTAACTGAAGAAGAGCGAACAACCTTCAAGGAAGGCGGCGCTGTTTATCCACAAAAAGATGCTAACTATGTACCGCTGAGAAACAGAAGCAACAACTACCTCATTGATAGAGAAATGCAGAAGACTGAGAACTTCACTGGAATCGTAGGTGTTTCAGAGCAAGACGCAGCGATTCAAGATAGCCAAGGTAGTATCGCCGACCGAACACGCGAACTACTAGGTCCAACCGACCTTGGTGTTGTGCAATTTCGCCGCCTCATGCTTGGCTCTGCAATAGAGTTACAAAAAGGTGTAACGCCACCTGCAGTTGACGCTCCAGAAAGTTACCACGTGCGCGCAGGCGGTATCGTCGCCTCAGAACAAAAATCATTTGCAGAGGTAATGGAAAAACGCTTTGGTGATGAAATCGGTTTTGTTCGATCAAACGTTGATAAAGTACCGTCACTTGAACGTTGAGGGACTTAAGAAAATAAGCAAATCCCACTTTGTATTTCTAAGACAACAATTCAGAAAAACTAGATATTTTTTCTAGACTCCAAAATT
>RFYV01000160.1 GCA_009921265.1 Betaproteobacteria bacterium
GGATCTGGCAGATTGGATTTCTGCGTCAGTTGCTTCGTCAGATTGCGAATGACAAGTTCACGCTTGAGTTGATCGGGAATCGGTATTGACGGTAGCAA
Source organism: Betaproteobacteria bacterium (assembly GCA_009921265.1). GTDB lineage: Bacteria > Pseudomonadota > Gammaproteobacteria > Burkholderiales > Burkholderiaceae_C > Limnohabitans. The sequence continues at coordinate 99 of RFYV01000160.1, forward strand.
CCGTTTGCGTTGTTGTTGACGCTTGCCAAGATTCACCGCGATGATTTCACTGATGTTCATACAGTATTTATCGGTGCTCACCGCTGCTGATTTCTGAAACTCACTTTTTGAACCCGCTTCGCAACTTGACAGCCGCTGCTTCCAGTTGTGTGTCAAGTTCACCAGATTCAACAGCGTTCTTGATGATTTCAAGCGTAGAGACAATGTCAGAAGTGGATGCAATTTCAACCGCGAATTTTCCTTTTGAAATCTCAAGCACCCGCGCACCATAACGAATTGCAATTGCTGTCTTTCCATTGTCAGATGTGAACCACCATTGTTTGACAGTCTTAGAAACTTCAACACTTTTACGCTCACCAGTTTCAATATTCGCAACTGTACGGAACTTTGTTGCTGCAAATTGCTTTCCGTCTTTCTGCGCTCGGGCCAACATGATTTGTTCATGCAAACGCCGACCAATTTTGTTTCGGCGAATTTGCACATTCGTCATTTGACTGGGTTTTTTTGTGGCAATAAGTTTCAATGTTGCAAGCACACTCATAATTTCTCCGTTTTGTAAATTGAATGTTGCAATTGTGTTTCCAGATCCATTGCTTTCCTAGTCCGATATCTTTGGTTATTTGTATGAAGTATTTGGTTCGGCATAAATATCTTTGAAAAAAACTTAATTGCACAAACAAAAAAAAGAAAAAAGAATGAATTCAATTTACCAACAGAACAAGATGCATCAAGTCATAGTATTGCGGAATTGCCAATGTCATATCTGTAGATGTGCTTCCAGCACATCTGTGAACTCATTTCGCTTCGCTTCATTCGTTCACATTTTTCTTCAATTCATCTTCTAGAAGGTAGATATTTCATGTGTTATCGGATATGCTCTTTTAAGAAGTTCTATATGTGTAAGACATTTATCAATATTGCCCAAACCGTTTCGCCCTCTGCAATTGCACTGTAATTACCATGATCACACTCACATTCCATCCGACAGTACTGAGTAAGTTGAAGGCCGTGATGCCGAAGACGAACAAAGCGGAACTTGCACTTGCAAAGTACAAAGATGTACTTGAACGCAAACTGGATCATTCGCTGCTGAACATGACAACGAACATGTTCAAGTTTTTCAAGCACTTTCTTGTCAGTACACATGATTTTTCACTGGAAGTGGGACAGTTTGCAATAAACGGAAAGAAGCAGTACTTGCATCAATGGTTGGAACTGAACGATCTTGAACTCGTGCATGTCGTGACGACAGGTTTGATCGGTTCCGATGTGTCTACTATCAGACTTACCAGTCTGGTGACGATGACAGATGCAATGGACATCAAGATGTTGCGTCAAAAGATCATGAATGAACTTGATGCACTGCTGAATGACGACACTTTGAGTCCAGTAGATTTCTTCTATCGTGTTTTCCCCGATTTCGGCACAATGAGCGAAGCGCAATTGAAAGCGCACTATCACTTTTGTCCGATAAACATCAAATCACTTCAACAATACATTGTTTGGTTAACACATAAAGCAAACAAACTGTCGGAAGTTGACAGACAAGTGTTGATACGACAAGCGAATGTAATCTTGCGGATTGCTCAGGCTGGAGTCGGTGAACTACCGATGCTGATCAATGCGAGTCATTTCGGCCGAACTTACTATCGGGGTATCAATGTTCAGTCAGTTCACAAGACATTGCGTAACGCAATGCTGGGTGACTGCTACGGATATGACATGCGAATCAGTGTAGTGTCATGGAAGATGGGATATGCCCGACTTTGTTATGCTGAAATGAAAGCAGCAAGTTCATTTGAAAGCGAGTTTGAAACATCATTGGCGTATCTGAAAGACAAGCAGTCATTTCGGGAGTCGTTGATGCTAGCAACATTTGGACAAAGCAGTCACATTGCTCAAGAAGTGCAACTTGACATCGTGAAGCAAGCGTTGACAGCACTCAGTTTCGGCGCTCGGTTGTACAGACATGGGTGGATTGACTTCAGCGGTAAAGCGTGTAATCCAGCACTCGTCAACATCATCAAGAATCCAGATGCACGCAACAGATTCATTGACTGTGATGTGATGCGAGAGTTCATTGCTGAACAGGACAAGTTAGATGTATTCATCTACAACTACCATTGTGGACCAGGCAGTCCACTGATGGAAGATCCCGAACTACAAACACTATCGGGACGCATGAGCAAAAGCAAATTGATGTCGTATCTTTATCAACACGCAGAGACAGAAGCAATGGATGCGATGCGTGCTGAGTTGAAGCATCTTGGGCGGGAAGTGCTTGCAAGTGTTCACGATGCAATCTTCATTCGCCACAAATTGAATGCGTACGACAAAGAGAACATTGAAGTCAAGATGCAGCAAAAGACTGGCATTTCAACTTGGAAACTTGATGTTGATGAGTTCAAAGCGTACACAAGTATTTCTGCAGAAGTGTTAGCGGATGAACGAGCGCACAAGTTGTTCATCGCAGAGCAAGAGCGACTTGCTGCGGGTTACAAGCCGCAGAACTTTTGAACGGATGACATCACAATACATGTCGCACATGCGAAATCCAGCATCTTGCGATGTCACTGACGAACGCTGGCGCAAGATTCAGCATGGAATTCAGTGTTGTGCATTGCTGCATCTGAACTAAAGGAAATCATCTTTTTATTTGGTTCTCTTGTAAGTTGTTGATTTCCAAGAGGTTCCATTATTTTGCCAAAAGGATTGTTTTTAAT